>JBDTGD010000265.1:0-2484 GCA_039937595.1 Ginsengibacter sp.
GAAGATGGCGACAGGCTTGGCTATGGTGTCATTCTATCCAAAAAGATAAGTGGAACTTATGATTTTTATGGCCATGATGGAAACGCTCCGGGCTATCGTTCTGTAATGTTCTTTCAACCGGATAAGAAACTTTCATTGGTTATTCTCACCAATTATCATGGTGCGGATATCTACGCTATCGCAAAAGCTTTATACAGTGCTGTTCCTGAATTCCAATGCGGTAGTAAAGATGAAAAAGTGAACATCTGTTTTAATGGCAAAAACTTTTGTTTACCACGAATAGCCGCCTCGTGGCTTATTGCATCCGGTGCTACATTGGGTGTGTGTGACGAAAAATGTGCAACACCATTTGGCGGAGAAAATATGTCAATGAATCCTAAATTCCAAATGGCCTATAATAACATTTCAACCAGTGTGTTCCCGAATCCATTTACCACATCGGTTAATTTCTCTTTTACATCTCCGGTTGCAGGAAAAGCAAGTATGCGGCTATATGACATAAATGGTCGCATGGTAGCAACAGTTTTTGATGGATATGTGGGAAAGGGAATTTTACAACAAATCAATTTCAATGGCAGCAAATTGCCTGCGGGTATTTATGTAAGCAGATTGCAAACTGCTTCCGGAACATCTGAGCAAAAGATTATAAAGATTCATTAGGAGTTAAAATAAAATAACGTGTTATGAAAAATAAATCATTTCTATTTTATGTACTTACTGCAGTATTCTTTTTTTGCAATAGTGTGGCATTCTCACAAAAAAATAAAGACAAGTCTCTTGACTCAACGCTTGAAGCAAATAGTGAAAAATGGAAGGTAAAAGAACACAAGAGGATCGGTGCAACGGCAAAACCTGAATTTGGCTTCTATACAACGCTTGTTGCCGAAAAACTGGATTCTCCGGTTATAAAAAAGAAAACAAAAGATAGTTCGGGCGCATCGATAGGTTATTCAGATGCCGGTTGGGATATCAGTAAAAATGTAACTGTTGAAAAGAAAAAATTTTATAGAATGGTTCTCGGCAGGCAAGAAGATACTACCGAAATCCAATTTTACATCCATACCGTTTCTGCAGAAAAACGACAAACAGTATTGGGTAAGATACTGAGCAATAATAATGAAGGCAAAGATGGAATACTTAAATATCAGAAAAATATCGAAGGCTTCATATTTAATTTCAGCGGATCGACACGCTCTCGTTTCTTTATGGACGATTATGTAAGTGCAACCCAAACAACAAGTGATAATCCAGGGCAGGGAAATCCAATAACAGGTGGCTATATTTTGACAAAAACTGATTCACTTTTTACAGAGCCTGTTATTGAAAGCTTTGGCAATTCAAAAAGTCAATTTTTCATGCAATGGCAAAAGGGAATTTATATGAAGGATATGAAAGGGACGCATGTAGCGCTATTACAGTTTGGAGGCGGTCAGCCATTTTATATCTGGATAAGACGAGACCTTGATGCTTATAGCCAGGATGCGATTGCCGCCTTTTTTGCTGTAATCATAGGAGTGAAGGATTTATAGTCGATTAAAGTAATATCGAAAACCTTTATTAACATGGATCGTACACGATGAAGAGCATTCTTATTAAACTATTTTTTTTCATGTCTGTCGCGGCTACGAAAAATTGTTTTTGCCAGGATAAAGCAAACGTCATGTTAAGTAATATTACAAAGGTCACTTTTTTTAATCCGGGAATTAGTTACGAAAGAAGAATTGCGAAGTTGCAATCATTATATGCACAACTATTTATGAATACGTCTTTTTCCATTGGCTATTCTGATGCCTTAGGCACTACTTCAGATATCGTTTTTGACCCGGCAGCTACTTTGCAATACCGGTATTATTATAATTCTGGCCGGCGTGAAGCGAGTGGAAAAAATACGAAAATGAATAACTTAAATTATTTTAGCTTCATTGTTGAAACAACTGTAATCACTGAAAGGATATTATTAGTAGATCATGTTGAAAAAATTAATCCGGCAATAAATAAATTGGCTATAACCTGGGGCTTGCAGAGGAATTATAAAAGTCGGTTCAGCCTGGATCTGAATGTTGGTCCTTGCTATCTTTTTGCAAGAGTGGCACGGCAAAATAGCACAGGTGAATTTGCAAAAGAAAACGTCGATGACTTTACAATTTATGGACAGGTCAACCTGGGGTTTTGGCTAAATAAAAGAAAAGGAAATTAATGGAGCATCTTCAAATTATAACACGTTTTTTAAAAAAAATATGATTCGTTTACGCTTAGTAGTTATAGGGGGGAGATTTTCAGTAAACCAACAAATAGCGCGAGTTCTTATTTTTTAGATTACAACCCTAAGGCTTGTAACTTCCCGATTGTCCTGGTGGCAGCAGCGCTATTTATTTCAAATATTCTTCGGAAAGCCGGGCAGATGGAAACAGGCCATCAAGTCCGCTCAAAATTTAAAATATTTCTAATAATCCAATATCGTTGTTATTATAAAATGAACTGATA
>JBDTGD010000266.1:0-4514 GCA_039937595.1 Ginsengibacter sp.
CATGCGCCGGTTTTATGCAGAGGCGGTGGTACCAGCTTAACAGGTTCCGGTTGTAATGTAGCAGTGATGATGGACATGACCAA
This sequence comes from Ginsengibacter sp., assembly GCA_039937595.1. GTDB lineage: Bacteria > Bacteroidota > Bacteroidia > Chitinophagales > Chitinophagaceae > Ginsengibacter. Next base: position 84 of record JBDTGD010000266.1, read on the forward strand.
GTATTACAACAAAGTTTTAAAAATTGATAAAGAAAAGAAAACGGTAACCGTTCAACCAGGAATAGTGTTAGATGAAATGCGCAACGCTACAAAAAGAGAAGCCGGCCTTACATTTGGCCCAGACCCTGCCACCCACAGCCATTGCGCGATTGGAGGTATGTTGGGGAATGACTCCTGTGGCGTCCATTCCGTGATGGCACAATTTTATGGTTATGGTGCACGTACTGCTGATAACACAGAATCTCTTACTATTCTCACTTATGATGGTATCAAAATGAAGATAGGTCCGACAAGCGATGAAGAGTTTGAAAAAATACTAAAGGAAGGAGGACGAAAAGCAGAAATTTATCAACAATTAAAAGATTTAACCAATAAACATGCGGACAAGATTCGCGAAAAATTTCCTCCTATTCCACGTCGCGTATCAGGGTACAATTTACCTTCTTTATTGCCGGAACAAGGTTTTAATGTAGCAGAGGCGATTGTAGGCTCCGAAGGAACATGCGTTGTTATCCTGGAAGCGGAAATGAAATTAATGCCTGAGCCTGGTGCACGTTCATTGCTCGTTTTGGGTTATACTGATGTTGTTGCTGCGGGTCATGCATGTCCCGGTATCATGAAACATCAGCCTATTGGTCTTGAAGGTTTTGATGAGCTTTTGATTCAGTATATGAAAAATAAAGGATTGAATGTAGAGGATATTCCTCTATTGCCAAAAGGGCAAGGGTGGCTACTGGTAGAGTTTGCGGGGAAAGATAAAACGGAGTCTGACAATAAATGCCATGACTTGATGAAAGAATTGAAGAAAGGAGATAACCCCCCAAACATGAACCTTTTCGATGACCCTGAACAGGAACAGAAGCTTTGGGAAGTCAGGGAATCCGGCTTGGGAGCTACTGCATTTGTGCCGGCGTTGCCTGACATGTGGACAGGTTGGGAAGATTCTGCAGTTCCACCCGATAAAGTAGGCGATTATATAAAAGACTTAAGGGAATTGTTTAGCAGGTACGGTTATAAACCTTCACTCTATGGCCACTTTGGCCAGGGCTGTATTCATTGCCGCGTTGCGTTTGATATGATGACAGAACCAGGAATAGAAAAGTATAAAAAATTTACGATAGAAGCATCACACCTTGTAGTAAGGTATGGAGGTTCAATTTCTGGCGAACATGGCGATGGTCAGTCAAGGGGAAGTCTTCTTGTAATAATGTATGGCGATGAAATTATGAAAGCTTTTCACGAATTCAAGGCGATATGGGACCCACAATGGATGATGAATCCCGGAAAGGTAATTGACAGTTATGGACAGTTAGCAGATTTAAGACTTGGGCCTGGCTATAATCCACCTGCTCCAAAAACTCATTTTCATTACATGGATGATGACGATAAAGGAAGTTTTGCACGTGCTACTTTACGATGTGTGGGTGTGGGCAATTGCCGGCAGCATGAAGGCGGAACGATGTGTCCGAGCTATATGGTAACGCGTGAAGAAAAAGATAGTACAAGAGGCCGTGCGCATTTGCTTTTTGAAATGCTGAATGGAAATGTAATTAAAGATGGCTGGAATGACGAGTATGTAAAAGAATCATTGGATTTATGTTTGGCATGTAAAGGATGCAAAGGCGATTGCCCTGTGAATGTGGATATTGCAACATTAAAATCAGAATTTTTATCTCATTACTATGAAAAGAATCAACGTCCTGCTTCCGCTTTTGCTTTTGGCTGGATTTATTGGTGGTCACGTTTGGCTTCCGTTATTCCGGGTTTTGTAAATTTTGTGACGCATGCTCCTGTTTTAAAAAATATTTTAAAATCTTCCGTCGGAGTAACGCAAAAAAGAACCATTCCTTCTTTTGCCCAGCAAACTTTTAGAAACTGGTTTGGCAAGCAACAAAAAAAGAGTACAGATAAACCTAAAGTTATTTTATGGGTAGATACCTGGAATAATTTCTTTAAGCCCGAAACATTGGTGGCAGCGTTGGAAGTCCTTGAGGTTGCAGGTTTCCAGGTAATCATTTCGCAAAGAGTTATCTGTTGTGGTCGCCCATTATATGATTTTGGTATGTTGGATAAAGCCAAAGAAATGCTATTACAAATCCTGGATACGTTGCGCGATGAAATCCGCGAAGGAACTCCAGTTGTTGGTTTGGAACCAAGTTGTGTTTCTGTTTTTCGTGATGAAATGTGCGACCTTATCAGGGGGAATGAAGACGCAAAGAGATTAAAAAAACAAACTTTTACACTGGCGGAATTCCTTGAAAAAAAAGCGCCTGATTTTAAAATTCCACAATTAAAAAGAAATGCCATTGTTCAAGCCCACTGCCATCATAAGGCAGTTATGAAAATAGACAGTGAAGAAAAGTTACTAAAAAAGATGGGACTGGATTACCAGGTTTTAGATTCAGGATGTTGTGGAATGGCTGGTTATTTCGGATACTTGAAAGACGATAAATACGAAGTGTCGGTAAAAGCCGGAGAAAGAGTTTTATTGCCTGCAGTCAGAGGTGCAGATAAAAAAACACTTGTTATCAGCAATGGGTATAGTTGCCGCGAGCAAATAGAACAGTTGACCGACAGAGAAGGCATGCATATTGCGCAGGTATTACAAATGGCATTACATGAGAATGGAAGAGATGCCAGTGAAGCAACTGATTTCCCTGAAAAAGAATATGTGGATAATATGAAACTTCATTCACCGGCGCTTACAGTAAAGCGGACAGTGGTAGTGGTCTCAATAATTGGATTCGCAGCATTCAGTTGTTTATTGGCCGCTAAAAAAAAGAAGAAAAAGATTGTTGAACAGTAACCGATGAAAAATAGAAAAATGTGATAAATGTTTGTTTACTGAAATCCTGCCTGACTGTCCGCCGTTTTACATGATTTCAAAGCAAGTATTAAAAGATTAGTATTTCAAATTTATATAAAAAGAAAAATAATGAAAAAAGATTTTAAAGGAAAGACGGTTGTCATTGCAGGAGCATCCGCAGGTTTAGGGAGAGCAATGGTAAGAGAATTTGCAAAACACGGTGCTAACGTAGGGTTGATTGCAAGAGGAATAGATGGATTGCGGGCAGCCAATGACGAAGTAGAAGAACTGGGAGGCCATGGCTATATCGCGCAGGCAGACGTAAGCAATGCAGATGAAGTAGAAAACGCAGCGCAAAAAATTGAAGACCATTTTGGAACGATTGATATCTGGATTAACAATGCCATGTTAAGTGTTTTCGGACCTTTTAAAAAAATGGAGATGAAAGATTTTGAGCACGTAACAGCTGCCACCTATCTTGGACAGGTTTACGGTACTCATGCGGCTTTAAAAAGGATGATTCCAAAAGAAAAGGGACACATTATCCTTATCGGATCCGCTCTCGCTTATCGCGGCATTCCTCTACAGTCCGCCTATTGTGGTTCCAAACACGCTATTCACGGCTTTTTCGAATCTTTGCGTTCAGAATTGATCCATGATAAGAGTAACATAAAATTAAGCATGGTTCAAATGCCGGCCATGAATACAACCCAATTCGGCTGGGTAAAAAGTTATTTAAAAAATAAGCCTAAACCGATGGGGCAAATATATGAACCGGAAGTAGCAGCAAAAGCGGTTGTAGATGTTGCCAGAAATCCGCAGAGAGAATTGTATGTAGGTTATCCCACTGTGGAAACCATTTGGGGTAATAAAGTTTTGCCGGATTACCTGGATCATTACCTGGCGAAAACAGGTTTTAAAGGACAGCAAACCAATGAGCCGGAATCCCCGGACCGTCAAAATAATTTATGGAAACCTGTTCCCGGCGACCACGGCGCACGGGGGACTTTCTCTGACAAATCATGGAATTCCAGCCCGGAAGTGTGGATGGCTACTCATAAAAAATCAACGTGGGGATTACTTGCGGGTATCGCATTAGGAATAGGCGTTGTGGCTTTTTTGAAAAATAAGAATTAATATAATGCTAACCAGGCTGGGTTTTAAGGATGTCAATAGTGCTAAACGTGGTTAGAAATTACATCGCAGTAAACGAACAAATAACATGAATTTTAAATTAATAAATGACGATAAGCAAAAGGCCTACGCAATTATATTAGAAAGTGGAGAAGAAGCGATGGAACAAATTTTGGCTTTTGCAAAGAAAGAAAAATTGAATGCTTCTCAATTCACTGCCATCGGGGCTTTTAGCGAAACCGTTACAGGCTTTTTTGATTTCTCTATTAAGGATTATCAAAAAACTATTTTTAACGAACAGATGGAAGTGCTTGCATTGATTGGCGACATTTCCATGTATAAAGATCAGTATAAAATACATGCGCATGTTGTTTTGGGAAGAAAGGATGGAACGGCTCATGGCGGCCATTTAATGAAAGGCATTGCGCATCCAACACTTGAAATAATTTTAAACGAATCACCTGAATACCTAAAAAGAAAAATGGATAACG
>JBDTGD010000267.1:0-4280 GCA_039937595.1 Ginsengibacter sp.
AGGTATCCATTTCCCGATTCTGTGTCTTTGCAAATAAGGATATTGTGAGTGCCGTTGCTTAAACCTTTTATGGATATGGCATTGGACTTGCCTATTGTTTGCAAGCGAAGTGGTATATAATTGTCGATTATTATTTCTATATAATTATGAACGCTTCCGAAAAGAACTTCATCGTTTAAAAAAACGGTGCAGTTATCACCTTTGAGTTTTGATTCAATATAAACGCCAGGTGACCAGAATCGCGGAAGCATGCTATTTGTTTGTTGAATTCTCCCATGGTATTGTATCAAAGAATTATTACCACTATGGAAAAGAGCATCAGAAGCCGGCGGTTTCGCTTCCTCAATAGAGTAATTGAGGACTTTCTGTGCGTCTGACTTAATTACAGAAAAGAAAATAAATAACAGGAATGATGTGGATTTGATGAATCGCATATTAGAAAATTTATGATCGATATATTATACAAAAGTCCTTACGCCTACCGCAGTGTAAGAATGCCTGAAATCATTAGGCGTACAGTCTTTTTTCTTTTTAAAAACACGGTTGAAATTGGACATGTTATTGAATCCGCACTTGTAAGCAATTTCATTAATGCTGTGTGTAGTGTCAATAAGCATGCGCGAAGCATGGCCGAGCCGTATATCATTTAAAGTATCGACAAAAGTTTTTCCGGTCCTTAATTTAAAAAACCTGCTTAACGAAACTTCTGTCATACCGGCGATTTTAGCGGCGTCGTTTAGGGTAATATTCTGGCTGAAATTGTTATTCACAAATTCCATTATTTTATCAATTCTCCTGCTGTTGTAAAAAGATTTTTCTTTATTGAAAGATGCCTCTGATAACGTGCGGAAATTTCTTGATATCGAAAGATCATGAAGGATAGACATGAGTTCCAATACAGAATCAAAACTATGTTTTTGTGTCAGGTCAGTAATGCGAGGGAAAATGGAATTTGCAGTTTCTGTAGAAAATAATACGCCTCTTGCCGATTTCAGAAAAAGGTTTCTGATAAAACTCATTTGATTACGTTGCAAGAATTTTTCATCAAAAAGATCCCTGTGAAACTGAATCGTAATTTCCTTAATTATTTTATCCTTGCAGTTATGGGTAAACCAGGCATGTTGCAGGTTCGACCCGACTAATACCAATTCGATGTCTCCGATTTCTTCTACATGGTCTCCGATTACCCTTTGCGCGCCGGAGGCATTTTGTATGAAATTCAATTCAATCTCATCGTGAACATGTAAAGGGAAATCGAACTCTTTTTTGGTTCTTGAAAATATAGAAAAGCAGTCCGAAGGCGTCAAGGGCGTTATTTCCCTTAATATTTTTTCACTCATAATTTTTGAAAAGTTGTCAATGTTTTTATTAAGATGTCAATAAAGTATTAGAGGTAGATCACACATAAAATTATGTAAAGTATTTGTTCAACAATCAATTTTGGGTGATTTTTTTTTGTAATGATTAAAAAATTATAGTAATTTGGTAAAATAGTATATAATTCCTGTTATAAAATGTGATAGGTCACAGAAATTTTTTGCCGGGAAAAGCTAAATGCGTTGCTCAGGTCATTTTTTAATCCGCCCAAGGCAGCAGTTTTAACCCTTTGCATAAGATTTCCATTGGAAACAGACCGTTTATCAAACTGATGGTTTGTCGGCAACAACAACGATTTGAAGTACAGTAAACCAGCATCCGCCTGACAGTTATCCGGGCAGGAATAACCAAAAATTCTATTCTAATAATTTCTGTTCCAGGAATGTTTTTATATCCGGCTAAATGATGAAAATATGCAGTCATCAATCCAAATAAATTAAATCTTAAAAATTAATATAGTTGGTGCTGATTTGAAAATCAAAATTTCCTTTGGTAATGAAAATGCTGTCGCTGATATTACCATTGAAAAGTCCGGATAAATATATTTTTGGCGCTGAAGTATCTGCTTGGGACAGATTTATTTGTACAAAATAGATGTTTGAGCTACCGGATAAAGTTTCAGAAGAATTGTAAAAAGATTGCAGAATGGCTTTGTCGGCATTAGATGAAAATCTTTAGCCATTCATTGCCAATAAATCGGTTTTATTGAAAGATTTGAAAACCGGCGTTGCTGCCATTATTTTCTTTCGGCGTTTCGAATAGAAATTGATACTATTTGTTGGTTTACTGTTAGTGTTCTTATACTTCTTTTAATTCAACGAGCCCCTTTTCAACATTCAATTTATATTTTACACCTACTTTCAAGGCATAATTTTCTTTATCATGACTTACCGGAAAACCAAAACAAACAGGATAATCATAATCCTTTACCAAATCTTTGATGGCGTCTTCCACTGTTTGTCCAAAGGGAACTGTGGTGTCTTTCATGTCAGAAAACCTGCCTATAATTAATCCTTTTAAATGCTCTAATTTTCCGCTGCGCTTTAAATGATACATCATACGATCCACACTATATATGTATTCGCCTACTTCTTCAATGAATAAAATTTTATTTTTTGTTTTAATGTCAGAGGCAGAGCCAATTATATTTACCAGCAGCGATAAATTTCCTCCAATCAAAATGCCTCTACTCTTTCCATCCTGGTTTAAAACATTTCCTTCCGTTTTATAATCCGCTCTTTTCCCAAGCAAGGCATCATGCAGGCTTTGAATATATTGGTTTTTAAATTCGCCATCGTTAAAAGCCGCGGCCATTGGCGCATGCAAAGAAGCAATTTTATAATTAGAAAATAGATGCGAATGCAGGACGGTAATATCGCTAAAGCCAATGATCCATTTTGGATGTTTTATAAATTTAGTGAAATCCAGTTTGTCAATAATTCTTCCCGTGCCATAGCCTCCTCTTCCACATAGAATCGCATCTATATTTTTATCGTCCATCATTGTTTGTAGATCGTTGTATCTTTCTTCATCTGTTCCGGAAAAATAATGGAACTGGTGACCCAGCGTTTTACCGGTTATTACTTTAAATCCCCAATCAGTAAGGGTTTCAATACAAGTTGTTGCTTTTTCAAAAGGCATATACCCGGCGGGGCAAACAATGCCTATGGTATCTCCCGGGTTTAAATATGATGGAATTTTAGTCATATAAGTTTTAATAAAACATTTTAGCAATTCAACTGTTATCCAATACATTCTAATACTGTCCCTTCCTTCTTAACGCTCAACTTATGCTTCACTCCGCACTTCAACGCATAATTTTCTTTTACATGCCCTACCGGAAAATCAAAGCAGACAGGGTAATGGTATTCTTGTACTTTTTCCATCACCATATCATAAATTGTCTTGCCAAATTCTTCCCCGGGATCATCCGGTTTTATCCTGAATTCTCCAATAATTAAACCTTTGAGCCTGTCTAATTTTTTACTGCGCTTTAAATTCCAAAGCATACCGTCAATTTTGTATGCATATTCGCCGACATCTTCGATAAAAAGAATTTTTCCATCAGTGTGTAAATCAGAAACACTCCCGTCGAGCATCTGGATAATAGATATATTTCCTCCAACTAAATCTCCTAATCCTTCCCCATAGCGGTTCTCGGCTATCGGTAATCTTTCATATTTCATTTTTTCGCCCACAAGGCATTGCCTAATCGAATCTATGGAGTCTATTTGTGTTTGTGTTGCCTGTGAGAAATCATCAGGAAAACTATTGCACATTTTTGAATGTAGTGTGGCAATTCCGTATTTGTCATTGATGTGGCAATGAAAAACGGTGGCATCGCTAAAGCCTATAATCCATTTTGGGTGTTTTACAAATTTTTTAAAATCAAGTTTATCAATTATTCTAATTGCACCATAGCCGCCACGTCCCAGCATAATCGTTTTTATTTGCGGATCGTCCAACATTTGCTGCATGTCTTTTGCTCTTTCTTCATCGGTGCCTGCAAAAGTAAAATCCATTGCTCCAACGGTGCTGCCTACCCGAATCTGAAATCCCCAATCCTGCATTTTATTAATAGCTGGCTGACACTCCTCAAGCGTTATATGCCCCGACGGACAGCAGATTCCGATTAAATCCCCTTTTTTTAAATACGGAGGAATTTGCTTTGAGATATCGGCTCTCACAAAAGATTTTTTATTATTAAAGCCATTCGCAACGGTTGCTAAAGGAACAACCGCTGATAGAAAATCTTTTCGGTTCATAAAAATTGATGCTTCATTTATAATTGAAAACCCAATCCCGATTTGAGCGCTTCTTCATACCTGCGTAAATCGAATTGATAGTAAAAAGGAGCCTTGTGCGGTACGCCTTTTTTGATTTCTTTTAGTTTAATTAAAATT
>JBDTGD010000268.1:0-2528 GCA_039937595.1 Ginsengibacter sp.
TCGGGTAAGCCATAATTTACAAAAACCAATTCGCCGGTTACATCGCCATCGGCACTATAGGCGTTGTAAGTTGGCAATTGCCCGGGTTGCCCACTTGTAGGATCTTCTTTTACTGCCGGTTCCTTCAAAATAGCCTTATAAAATGAAGGTGACGTCATTTCCAAAACCCTTGTCTTGGGTGTAGGAAACAGCACATGAAAAGTTTCTATCTGTGCGTCCCAGCCCCATTTTTTATAAAGGCTGAGAATATATTCTGCGTTTTGTTTGTCAGCCGGAGAACTTAAGTGATGTGGTACAGCTGAAAGCTTTTTCATGGTTTCGCCGATATTTTCAGCACTTAAATTTTTATCGAATTGCGATTCGAGAGAAATTTGGGTCGCTGTATTTTTTTCAGTGAAACCAACTATTTTTTTGGTTTGAGCAAATGAGGATTGAAAAATAAAAATCAACAGAAGTGTAACAAATAATTTATTCATCATTTAAAATTTGATTTAAAACTTGCCGTTAAGGTATTTATTTTTTGAATAGGATAATTAAAAAGAGAAAACTCGCTTATTCCTTCGTTTACTGCAAAGTTCCTGCAATCCTTTTCCAATCATCATCAGCGCGAAGGAAAAGAAGTTTGCATCTCTCTTTTTCGAATAAACCATGCAATCGTAAATGTAGGAATGATATCAAGGCCCGGAGATATTTCCTCCAGAAAAGAAAATACGCCTCCCAATAAAGCAAACTTCTTTTTCCCAAAAATAAAATAAAAGATAACCGCAGAAATCGGCGCCCATATAATATCTGTCGTTTCGCCAATTGCAGGCAGCAGGTAGCTCATCATACCCATGAAGTCAAGAATAATACATAAGTAGATATTCGGTAAAAAGTTCTTTTTCAATTCCTGATATATTTTTAGAAGCAATATTTAAACACTTTACAAATATAATTTTTTTAACTGCCGCCGTTCTCTTTTCTTCTTGCTAAGAATCAGTTTTAGCGTAACTTTGCACCCTCAAAAAATTTCGGACAAAAAGTCCACACAGGTTAAAACAATTTATGGATATCAGAAACATCGCAATTATTGCCCACGTTGACCACGGTAAAACTACTTTGGTTGACAAGATTTTACATAGTACTAACATCTTCCGCGACAACCAGGAAACGGGGGAACTTATCATGGACAGCAATGACCTTGAAAGAGAAAGAGGTATTACTATTTTCAGCAAAAACGTTTCTGTAACTTATAAAGGCGTTAAGATCAATGTAATTGATACGCCAGGTCACAGTGACTTTGGTGGAGAAGTGGAACGTGTTTTGAAAATGGCAGACGGAGTTTTGCTTTTGGTAGATGCTTTTGAAGGCCCTATGCCTCAAACCCGTTTTGTATTACAAAAGGCACTACAGTTAGGGCTTCATCCGATAGTTGTTATTAATAAAGTAGATAAACCCAATTGTCGTCCTGACGAAGTTCACGATGCCGTGTTTGAATTGTTTTTTAACCTGGATGCTACAGAAAAACAATTGGATTTCCCAACAATCTTTGGCTCCAGCAAACAAGGCTGGATGAATACTTCTCTGGAACCAACCGATAATATTTTTCCTTTATTAGATACCATTCTTGAAAAAGTGCCTGCTCCATCTCCTGAAGACGGGAACTTGCAAATGCAGATTACTTCGCTGGATTATTCCTCATTTCTGGGGCGAATAGCGGTAGGAAAAGTAGCAAGAGGAATCATAAAAGACAATCAACCTTTATCTTTAATGAAACTGGACGGCACAATTCAAAAAACCCGTGTAAAGGAATTGTATGTTTTTGAGGGTTTGGGCAAAAAGAAAGTAACCCAGGTATCTGCGGGCGATATTTGTGCTGTGGTAGGAATAGATGGGTTTAATATTGGTGAAACGCTCGCTGATTTTGAAAATCCTGAGGCATTGCCTGTTATCAATATTGATGAACCCACAATGAATATGCAGTTCAGCATTAATAATTCTCCTTTTTACGGCAGAGATGGGAAATTTGTAACATCCCGCCATTTAAAAGACAGGCTGGAAAAAGAACTGGAGAAAAATCTGGCGTTGCGCGTGTCCCCTACAGATAGCGCGGACAGCTTTATGGTTTATGGGCGCGGAATATTACACTTAAGTATTTTAGTAGAAACCATGCGCCGGGAAGGGTATGAAATTACAATAGGACAACCGCAGGTAATTGTCAAAGAAATAGACGGCAAAAAATGCGAGCCATTCGAGAACCTGGTAGTAGATGTACCTGGGGAATATAGTGGCCGCGTAATTGACCTTGTTACGCAACGCAAAGGTGAATTACTTATCATGGAAAGCAAGGGTGAAATGCAGCACCTCGAATTTGAAATTCCTTCAAGAGGCCTTATAGGTTTAAGATCTAACATGCTCACCAATACCGCAGGCGAAGCTGTAATGGCTCACCGTTTTCTGGAATACAAACCATGGAAAGGATATATTCCCGGAAGAAGTAATGGCGTATTAATTTCAAAAAATCAGGAAAAAACAACAGGTTATTCTAT
>JBDTGD010000269.1:0-4777 GCA_039937595.1 Ginsengibacter sp.
TGTTAAGCTTTGCAAAGGATGAACCGTTGCACTCTCCAGGCTTACAATTGGTATCCCTGAATATTTTACAAACTGGTTTAAAATTTTTTCTCCATAATCTTCTTCCCTGTTTTTTAAAGTAGGGAAGGAGCGCACTCCCAAAATGTCAAAATAATTGCCTAAAATCGCCGCGGCATCTTTTACGTGTTCTGCGGTAGTTCCATTCATTACAGCGCCATCCTCAAACTCCAATGTCCATCCGTCCTGTGAAGCATTAAAAACAATGGCCTCCATCCCAAGATTTTGTGCTGCTATTTGGGTACTTAGTCGTGTTCGCATGCTTGGATTCAAAAATATTAATCCCATGCGCTTTCCCTTTCCCAACGTGGTTTGCGATAAAGGATCTTTCTTAAATCCTAATGCAGTTTTTATCAAAATATTGATATCCCCCGCGTCATTTACAGAAAGGAAATTTTTCATTGAGCTTTTATTTCCCGCCACAAGGGGTTGATGAAGTTCGCTGCTTTTGTTTTTATTGAGTAGATCCATGAATTTTTAAGATTAAAAAATTTTTCAAAAATTCCAATATTTAAAGTTCCGCGTTTGCCGTAATATTGTTTGATTGCGCAGAAAGAACGGATACTTCTTCCCTAAGCGCTTCTAAAAAATCATCCGCATTGTTTTTACTTAAGGCTAAGGAAGGCAATAACCTAATCACATTCGGTTTAGAAGTTCCGGTAAATATTTTATGCCTGTTCAAAAGATGGCTCCGTAAATCTTTTAATTCTTCAGGCACGTCAAAGCCGATCATCAGACCTTTGCCTCGTACATTTTGTAGTTGGGGAATCTTTTTAATTTCGGATAATAAATAGTCACCAATCCGTGTGGCGTTTTCCATTAATTGTTCATTTTCGATGACTTCTAAAACTGCTATAGCGGCCGCGCACGCAAGGTGGTTACCTCCGAAGGTAGTCCCCAGCATAAAATGCTTTGGTGCTATATCAGGAGAGATAGAAATAGCCCCGATTGGAAAACCATTTCCCATTCCTTTAGCCATGGAATAAATATCAGCCTCAACTCCTGCATGATCGTGGGAGTAAAACTTTCCAGTTCTGCCATAGCCACATTGTACAGCGTCTGCAATAAATACAGCACCGTATTCGGTGCATAAACTCCTGATTAATTGCAAAAAAGATTTTGACGCAACCCTTATGCCACCAACTCCCTGGATACCTTCTACAATCACTGCACTTATTTCTTTCCCGTGTTTTTCAAAATATGCTTTCAGTGCGGCTTCATCATTGAATGGAAGAAAAGTCACATTTTCGGTTTCGTTTACAGGTGCTACTATCGAAGGATTGTCTGTAACTGCTACCGCCAGTGAGGTACGTCCGTGAAACGCTTTTGTAAACGCAACAATTTTTTTTCTTCCATTATGAAAGGATGCGAGCTTTAACGCATTTTCATTGGCTTCTGCACCGGAATTACAGAGAAATAATTGATAATTATTTTTTCCCGATACGCGACCTAATTTATCAGCCAATTCCTGTTGCAAAGGAATTTTTACAGAGTTGGAATAAAACGCAATTTTTTCTAATTGGGTTTCAATACTTTTTACCCAATGCGGATGCGTGTGCCCGATACTAATTACTGCATGTCCTCCATACATGTCAAGGTACTTATTTCCTTTGTCGTCCCAAACATTGGATCCGAGCGCTTTTACGATGTTGATATCGTTTATTGGATAGACGTCAAATAGTTTCATGTTGTGTGTTTTTTATTCCGGATTGTAGAGACGCGATGCATCGCGTCTCTAAGTCTAAAAATAATTGGCTTTCAATTTCAATCCCGCGGTTTCTTCAACCCCAAACATAAGATTCATGTTTTGTACGGCTTGTCCGCTTGCGCCTTTTAATAAATTGTCAATCGCTGAGTGAATTACTACGATATCGCCAACCTGCTCCAGGTTAATAAAACAATTATTTGTATTAACAACCTGCTTTAGAAATATTGGTTCACGGCTTATCTTAATAAATGGATGTCCTTTATAAAATTCATCATAAATCTTATATAATTCGGGAAGCGTTTCTGAACACTTTAACTGAGAAGTAATAAAAATACCTCTGGTAAAATCTCCGCGCCAGGGGATAAAGTGAATAGGCGGCGCAACTTTACCGGATAGCGTGCTTAACGTTTCATTTATTTCATTGAGGTGCTGATGCTTTAAAGATTTATAAGCCTGCACATTATTTTCGCGCCATGAAAAGTGAGAGGTGTCACTTTTCGTTTGTCCTGCACCGGTAGAGCCTGTAATTCCGGTACTATAAACATCGTCTTTCAATAATTTATTCTTTGCCAGCGGCAATAAACCAAACTCAATGCTTGATGCAAAACAACCCGGATTAGAAATATTATCTGATGATCTTATTGCTTCCCTGTTTATCTCCGGAAGCCCATAGATAAATTCACGTCCCTTAATTACGGAGTTTTCTTTCAACCTGAAATCCTGGGAAAGCGAAATGATCTTTATGTGTTTTGGGATATCATTCTCTTCCATAAATTTAAGAGAATCTCCATGTCCTACACATAAAAAGAGAACGTCCACATTGTCATCTAATTTGTGGGAAAAAACTAAGTCCGTTGCGCCAACCAGGTCCTGGTGCACAGAATGCAAGGCTTTGCCTGCATTGCTTTTGCTGTGTATATAAACAATTTCTGCGGATGGATGATTTACCAAAAGCCGTAGTAACTCGCCACCCGTATATCCCGCGCCTCCGACAATTCCTATTTTTATTTTATTGTTCATTTGCACTTTTTTGTACAGCATGATAAATTGCTGTCTGATTACCAAATATTTTGCTGAAGCCTCTAACATCTTCACCGCTCCAGCCTGTATTCATTTCACCATATTTTCCAAACTTACCATTCATTAAATCATAAGGTGATTCAATACCCGTAACCTGGAAGCGATACGGCATTAATTGCAGAAATACATCGCCGGTTACATTTTGTTGAGAAGAAGTGAAAAATGCTTCTATGTCGCGCATCACGGGATCCAGCAACTGGCCTTCGTGCAGCCAGTTTCCATAAAAATCCGCCAATTGGCTTTTGAGCGTCAATTGCCATTTTGTAAGTACATTTTTTTCTAAAGCATGGTGTGCCTTGATGATTAGCATAGAAGCTGCTGCTTCGAATCCAACTCTGCCTTTAATCCCAATAATAGTATCACCCACATGCACATCGCGTCCTATTGCAAAAGGGCCTGCGATAGTTTGTAAATGTTGAATTGCTTTTACAGGATTATCAAACGCGGTATCATTTATACCTTTTAGCTCTCCTTTTTCAAAATGCAATTTTATCTGTTCCGGATCATTTTTGCTTAATTGGGTTGGCCACGCTTCCTCGGGCAACATACTGTTCGATGATAAGGTTTCTTTTCCGCCCACACTTGTACCCCATAGGCCCTTGTTAATTGAGTAAACGGATTTTTCAAAATTCATTTTTACGCCCTTTGATTTCAAGTAGTTAATTTCTTCCTGTCTGGATAATTGCATGTCGCGAATAGGAGTGATAATCTCTACTCCCGGAATCATGATATGAAAGATCATATCAAATCTTACCTGGTCGTTTCCTGCGCCTGTACTTCCATGTGCGACTGCATCAGCACCAATTTTTTTTACATGCTCGGCTATATGCAAAGCCTGCGAGACCCTTTCTGCACTTACGCTTAATGGATAGGTGTTGTTTTTTAATACGTTGCCATAAACAAGATATTTTATAATGCTTTCATAATAGCTTTTGGTAGCGTCCACTGTTGTATGTGATGTTACTCCAAGTGCTTTGGCGTGCTGTTCTATCTTGTCTAATTCTTCTTGTGTGAAACCACCGGTGTTTACAATAATGCTGTGAACTTCATAATTCAACTCGTTGGTAAAATATTTTACACAATACGTAGTGTCTAATCCCCCGCTAAATCCGATTACAACCTTTTTACTCATTTAATTTTATTTTACAGCCAGGCGAAATAATGGTGAATTTTTTCGCGTGAACTTCTTTTAAGAATAATTTTTTAGAATCCCATTTTAGCCGCAAAAGCTCAAAAGTTAAAGAAAAAATGGAAAATAGATTTAGGTTTCTTTTCTTTTATCTTTTTGATATACCTGATAAGCTTGATTTTTTTCAGCCTCATAAATCTTTCATAAACCTTCGATTTCTTTTTAAAATCATGGGCTGTTTTAGCCGGCTCTACATGATCTTTTGGATCGTAAAGCATAGCAGTACACATGCAATTTTTTCGATCTTTACTCATGAGGATATCATAGTTGACACAGCTTTTACAGCCTGCCCAAAAATTATCATCGTCTGTAAGCTCAGAATAGGTCACAGGCTCATAACCAAGGTCGCTGTTTATTTTCATGACGGCGAGGCCTGTTGTAAGCCCAAATATTTTGGCTTCAGGGTATCTTTTCCGCGAGAGTGCGAATATCTTTTGTTTGATCGTTTTTGCAATTCCGGATTTTCTAAATTCGGGCGCTACAATGAGGCCGCTGTTGGCCACAAATTTTTCATGGCCCCAGGCTTCAATATAACAAAAGCCTACCCATTTATTTTCTTTGGTAACTGCAATAACCGCTTTTCCTTCGGTCATTTTTTCCATTATATATGCAGGTGATCGTTTGGCAATTCCTGTACCACGCGCCTTGGCAGACGAAGCCATTTCATCTGTGATAATAGTTGCGTGTATAATGTCTTCGGAATTTGCAACACGAACAATAATATTTGATTGTTCCAATTTGCA
>JBDTGD010000270.1:0-6303 GCA_039937595.1 Ginsengibacter sp.
AAATCACCCGCACATTTGAGATGGAGCATACACCTTTCGGTGTTCAGCTTGAGGTATATGAATTCGAACCGCTAACAAATGATACCAGCCAACTCAAAATGCACGTCATATATGAAACTGGCGCACAACGAGACCAGGTGCTGAAGTTACCTTTTGCTCAAGGAATAAACTGGGCACATAACCGGTTGCAAGAGATTGTAAGCAAATTAAAATAACATGCTATGTCAAAGAGAAATAAAACCATTTATTGGATTGCTACAATCTGGCTTGCTTTGGGAATGACAGCAACCGGAGCCGTTCAATTATTAAAAGGAAAAACGGGACAGGGCGGAATGGATATGATTACACATTTGGGCTATCCGACCTATCTTCTGACCATACTCGGTATTTGGAAAATTTCAGGTGTAATAGCAGTGCTTATTCCTAAATTTGCTTTGTTAAAGGAATGGGCTTATGCCGGTTTCTTTTTTGTAATGACAGGAGCTATGTTTTCACATATTGCATCGGGTGATTCCGTGAATGAGATATGGCCTTCGGTGCTCTTACTAATTCTGACGGTGATATCCTGGTATTTCAGGCCTGCGGATAGAAGAGTTACTTTAGGTAACTAATAAATACATGTTCAACATTAGCTTTAAATAAAAAATAAAACATGGCAAACAACAGCGTAACATTACACAGAGTTCTTAAGGCAACGCCTGAAAAGGTTTTTCGTGCCTTTACAGAATCCAATGCATTTGCATCATGGCTACCACCGTATGGATTTATAGGCGTTGTTCATAATATGGACGTAAAAACAGGCGGCAGTTACAAGATGTCTTTCATCAATTTTTCTACGGGCAATGGACAATCGTTTGGCGGAACATATCTTGAACTAAGAACGGACGAGTTCTTAAAATATACCGACAAATTTGATGACCCTAATTTGCCCGGAGAAATGATCACTTCAGTCTGGCTTAATAAAGTTTCCATTGGCACGGAACTTAAAGTCATCGAGGAGGGTATTCCGGATGTTATACCCACTGAAATGTGTTACCTGGGATGGCAGGAGTCATTACAAAATTAGCAAAATTAGTTGAGCCAGAAATTCCGGACGCATAATTAAATTATAAATGAGCACACCTATTCTCAAAGTATAAATAAAGAAGTAGAATGAAAAAAGAATTGTCAAAAGAACAACCTGACTTGCCGATAGGCAAGCGTGATGAACTTCTTAACACATTGAAAATCCGTTTTGAAAAAAACATGAAACGCCATAAAAATCTTGAGTGGATTAAAGTGCTGGCAAAGCTCAAAGCGAAGCCTGAAAATCTTTGGTCACTAAATGAAATGGAAAGAACCGGCGGTGAACCGGATGTTGTTGGTCAGGATACAAAAACGGGCAAATACATTTTTTATGATTGTTCAGCAGAAAGTCCTAAAGAGCGGAGAAGTTTGTGTTACGACCTTGAAGCGATGGATGCAAGAAAAGAAAATAAACCCAAAGATAGTGCGGTTGATATGGCATCCGCTATGGGCATTGAACTTTTAACAGAGGAAGAATATCGGAATTTGCAGAAACTCGGTGATTTCGATTTGAAAACATCAAGCTGGGTGAAAACGCCTGCAAATATCAGGAAACTCAGCGGCGCCCTTTTTTGTGATCGTCGTTATGACACGGTTTTCACGTATCACAACGGCGCAGAATCCTATTATGCCGCCAGGGGTTTTCGCGGTTCATTAAAGGTATAATTTTTGTACAAACGTCTATTTGTAAATAGAATGAATCATCAGTATGGAACAAGACAAAAAAATAGCAGAACCAGACAACACAGCAGTAAGAACAGCTTTGTGGAGAGCATTACATGTGCAGCTCGATGCAAAGCCTCACATACTTGAAGATGAAATTGGATTGAAATTAATAGCCCCGCCTGATGATTGGCAGCAGCGTCCGGATATGGATCCGGATTTTACAAAGGGTGTACGACTATCTATCGTGGCTCGTGCGCGCTTTGTTGAAGATTTAATTATAGAAGAAAGCAAACACGGTATTACCCAATATGTAATTCTCGGAGCGGGACTTGACACATTTGCTCAACGCAGGCCAGATATTGCTTTGAAGCTTCTGATATTTGAGATTGATCAGCCTGATACGCAAGCCTGGAAACAACAACGTTTACTTGAACTTGGTTTCGATATTCCAAAATGGCTGCGATTTGTTCCTGTTGATTTTGAAACATCTTCCTGGTGGAGTCAATTATTGAAAGCAGGATTTGATATCAACAAGCCTGCGGTTATTGCCTGTACCGGAGTTAGCATGTATCTTACAAAAGATGCGGTTCTTGGCACACTTCGCCAAATTGCAACACTTCCTACGGGTTCAAAATTGGCCATGACATTTATATTGCCATTAGAATTGATTGATGAAGCAGATAAACCCCTGCAACAAATATCAGAGAAAGGCGCCCGTAACGCAGGAACACCTTTTGTAAGTTTCTTTACTCTCAATGAAATTTTGGAATTAGCCCACGAAGCAGGTTTTAAAGAATCAAAAACGATATCAACAAAAGATATGGGTTATTTCACGAACAGAACCGACAATCTTTTACCGGCCAGCGGAGAAGTATTTCTATTGGCAACAACATAAATAAAATCTGACAAACATGCACACGAATCCTAAAGTTGATTGGTATTTTACCAAAGCCGAAAAATGGCAGAAAGAATTTGAGCAATTGAGAACGATCGTTCTTGGCTGCGGACTCACTGAAGAACTGAAGTGGGGAAATCCCTGCTATACTTTTGAAGGCACCAACATTGTTTTAATGCACGGCTTTAAAGAATACTGTGCGCTTTTATTTTTCAAAGGCGCCTTGCTGAAAGATGCCAATAATATCCTGATTCAACAATCAGAAAATGTGCAGGCTGCACGCCAGGCCAGGTTTGCAAATCTTAAAGAAATAACGAAAATAAAAACTACTCTCAAAGCTTATATTTATGAAGCCATCGAGGTAGAAAAAGCCGGTTTGAAAGTAGATCTCAAAAAGACGAAAGAATACAAGATCCCCGAAGAATTTCAAAAGACATTAGATAAAAATGCTGCGTTAAAAATGGCTTTTGAGGCTTTGACACCTGGCAGGCAACGGGGATATCTCCTATATTTTTCTGCGCCCAAACAATCCAAAACCCGCGAGTTAAGAATTGAGAAATATACTCAGGCCATTCTTGATGGAAATGGGTTGAATGATTAGTTGATTTCTTTATTCGCAATTATTTTTTGGAAATTTTATCAATCAAAAATCTCAGGAATTCCTTTGTTTACTGTAGTTTCAAATCGTCGCAATTACATTGGTTAAGAAGTTTTCCAGCGGTTGTTGTAGCCTTTTTTCGAAAAATATCTCCACTGATACCCAATATTCTCTTCCTTTATTTTTTCATGTAAAATCACAGGATTAAATTTTTTGTAACATTTTCCATTATTTAGTAATCATATAAGTACAACTAAACAAATTTACATGAGCGCTATACTTTATTTTATTCTTTGTCTTTCCTTTTTGTTGTGCATTTTCTTTGCATGGTTCTTTTATAATAAATCGAAACATGAAGAGCGGAAACTATTGATTCAACAAGGGGTTGACATTAATGATTCTTTACCCAAGGACAAATGGTTTAAAACTTTTTGGTTAAAAATAGGGATGGTCGTATTTGGATTAAGTATCGGCTTAATAATTATTTCTATTTTAGTCAACCTGAATCTGACAGGCAGATCAGATGCTATTTATCCCGCTATTCTTGGAGTATGTGGCAGCGGTGCTTTAATCATCTCACATTACATGGAGAATAATAAAAAATAAAAATAGTTGATGGATGAATTCTATATCGGGAAAGTTCTTTCAGGAGATGTTCAGGCATTTAGATATTTTATAAAAGAATACAAGGATATGGCGTTCTCAATTGCGATGTCCATTGTGAAAGATGAATTTATTGCGGAAGAAGTAGTTCAGGATGCGTTTCTGAAAGCGTTCAAAGCATTGGCTTCATTTAAAAAAAGCTCAAAATTCAGTACGTGGTTTTATAAAATTGTACTGAATGAAGGATATGCAAAAATGAATAAAATGAAGAAGGATTTTCTTTTATTTATTGACAATTATGACGAGGAAATTATAGATGAAAGTTTCATCCTGGCTTTGGAAGCCGGGGAGCAATCTACTTTGATTAATCAGGCATTAATTAAACTTTCACCAAATGAAAGTGTTGCCTTACGGCTTTTTTATTTGGAGGAAGAAAGTATCAAAGATGTATGTGCTATCACGGGGTGGACTGAAGCAAATACCCGGGTGATATTGCACAGAGCCCGCAAAAACATGCTGGGCATTATGAACAAATTGATTAAAAAACATTCTTAAATTCTATCAATGCCAGATTCAATATCAAACGATAAAAAGTTTTCTGAAATAATGAAGAAAAGCATCTTTTGCATTTCCAATGAAAATTTTGAAGATGACTTAATGCATAAGATTGAAATAGGAAATCAGGTTAGAAAAACCGTTGTTAAAAACCGGAGCATTTCCATAATATTTTTCCTTATTGGCACTGCATTGGGATTGATCATCAATTTTAATTTGCCAACGTTTAATGACCTTTTTTATTCACATAATATCACTGAAAATATTTCTTTATATTTTCAAATCATTTTTACAGCTTTTATGCTTTTTTATTTAGAAAAATTTCTAAGCTCTAAAATCCCTGGCGTCAGGCCCAAAGCTTAATAATCTATTATTTTATTTAAAAATTTTAAAATGAAAACAATCTGCATTGCAGTAGTACTTCTTATGCCTTTTATTCCAGGCTATTCTCAGGAATATACGATAAAAGGTAAGATCAACTCACCTGATTCTTTGATGATACTTTTTGGAAATGGGATAGTAAAAACAGATACCTTATTCACAAAATCCGGCGAATTTTATTTCCATGGTAAATTAAAACATCCGGATCTTATGACACTGATTGTTTTTAAGGCAGGTAAAAGAGAGTACGTAAAAAGGGATTTTTTTATTGAAGGAGGTGAAATAATTGTAAACACCAATTTTCATGATTTATATAAAGCCAAAATTGTAATGCCACAGCATGATGCACAGGATAAATATAATGAATTTAGAAAAAGATTTAATCCATTAGTAACGGTTGCAAGATCAATTATCGATTCATCTTATACAGGTATTAGAATAGTGCCCGAAAAAAAACTTTTTATAAATTTATATAATAGAGTAAATCAAATTGAAAAGGAAGTAGCGGAAAGTTTTGTATTAGAAAATACAGATAATATTGTAGGCGCATTCGTTTTTTGTAATTATGATAGAATTGAAGATTATGAGAGACTATATTCTATCTATCAAATGTTTAGCCCAACATTACAGGATTCCCGATTCCTGAAAAGTGTAAAAGATAAAATAGTTGCTCTTTATTCTCTTAAAAATGGCAACCCTGTAATGACATTTTCTGCAACATCAAGCAGTAATCAAATTATTACTTTATCAGATTTTAGAGGAAAATATGTTGTGCTGGATTTTTGGGGCACCTGGTGTTCGCCTTGTTTAAAAGGGTTCGCGAAAATGAAAAAGTATTACAATAAATTTCAGGATAAAATTGAATTTATTAGCATTGCTTGTAACGATACAGACAGCGATTGGCGTAAGGCGATTAAAGAATATAAATTAAATTGGATTCAGATTTTAAATAAAAAGGACACAGACGATTTAGAATCACAATACAATGTAGAAACATTTTCTACTAAAATTTTAATAGATAAGGATGGTAACCTGGTACAAGTCTTCAAAGGGGAAACGGATGATTTCTACGATAAGTTAGATTCAATGTTTGAACAAAAGAAACGAAACAGAAAGGATTAACCAAACTGTGCAAGCATGTAAATCTTGTGCTTAAACAAACTGCGGTTAATGAGTAAAGGCACAAATATTAGCGATTCTTATTTTATTTTTTGTTCAATATCTCTCTTCTTTAACCAGATACAACCAACTTATCAGCAGCGTCCAAATCAGCTTTCGGAATGGGTACACTACCTTCCCTTTTCACCGCCACCATAGTTAGCAGCGCAGACAAAAATAAAGAGCCTGACATAAAGATATAGGAAGCATCAAAGCTACCGGTCGTGCCGTTGAGGTATCCGACCAGGTAGGCTCCGAGAAAAGATCCTAAGGCTCCGAAGCTGTTGATGAGGGCAATGGCTCCGCCGGCGACATTGCTCGGTAATATCTCTGTAATGATGGCGAAGAAAGGGCCATACGGTGCGTACATGGCTCCCCCGGC
>JBDTGD010000271.1:0-7593 GCA_039937595.1 Ginsengibacter sp.
AATAGTAAACTCAGTGCCTTTGCCTTCAATCGTTTTCACTTTTATTTCTCCCCCATGCGCTTTCACAATATCATAACTCAAACTCAACCCCAATCCTGTTCCTTGTCCTGTTGGTTTAGTTGTAAAAAATGGCTGAAAGATTTTATCTACTATTTTTTGAGGAATTCCATTTCCATTATCACTAACGGTTATGATTACATGGTTTTCCAATTTCTTTGTAGAAACTGAAACAGTTGGTTCGTACGGTTGTCCTGCTGAGCCTGTCGAAGCATGTTCGTTTACTGCGTAAAAAGCATTGTTGTATAAATTCAACAACACTCTTCCTATATCCTGTCCAATGATATTTATTTTTCCGATGCTTTCATCAAAATCCGTCTTCATCGTTGCATTGAATGTTTTGTCATTTGCCCTTAATCCATGATAACTTAATCGCAGATATTCATCAGCCAAAGTATTGATATCTGTTGGTTCTTTTTGTCCGGAACTTTTACGCGAATGTTGCAACATTCCTTTTACGACTGCATCGGCGCGTTTTCCGTGATGATTTATTTTTTGTTCATTTTCTTCAATGTCATTTGCAATTAACTTTACTTCTTCGAAATTCCCTTTATCGATTTCCTCTTTCATTTCTGTAATCAATTCTGCATTGACATCAGAAAAATTATTTACAAAGTTTAAAGGATTTTGAATTTCATGAGCAATGCCAGCAGTAAGTTCCCCAAGCGAAGCCATTTTTTCTGATTGGATGAGTTGTTTTTGGGTACATTTTAATTCTTCCAGCGATTGTCTTAATTCCGAAGTACGTTCTTCTACCGTTTTTTCAAGCTCTACTTTTTGTTGGGTAATTAATTCGCTTTTTTGAATTTCTTTTTCTCTTGCTATTTGTTCTTTTTCTAATTTTTCCTGTGTTATCAGCTTTTCCTGTGACGCATAGCGCTTCAATAAAAACCAGCTAAAAACCACTACCAACCATCCGCCGCTAATTTCTTCTAAATGAACTAAAGAACTTCCATATTCAATCCAGATTTTACTTGAAGAAGGAATTAATGGCGTTAAAATCATGGAGAACAGGAATGGTGATACAGCTAAAATAAAACTTCTTCTTTCCGGGGTACGCTTTATTAAAAACATAATAATGGTAATTGCCAGACTGAGTAAAAATGTTATAAAAAAGTATCTAATAAATTTAGTATTAAAATTTAAAAAATCAGGTAGAAAAGTTGAACCAAATATATCAGCTACATAGACTGTAAGACAAATACCAGAAATAATCAGTAGTATTTTATCCCAACGCGGTAAAAATTGGATATACGGAAGTAATGGCGTATAAACTGTAACAAAAAGAAGTACCAGAGATTTGATACCCACCAGAGTAACGTGGAGATTGTTGGATAATCAAGGATGAGAGGATGGAATGAACCGTTGAAGTCATTTAAACTGAAACAAACTAACATCAGTGAAAAATAGAGATAAACCTTTTCCCTGACACCAAGAAATATTAAAAAATTAAAAATAGCAGCCAATAAAAAGACCCCCGCGAAAAAGGTATCCAGGAAACCGGCAGATTCATAATAGTTTCTTTCATAATCTTGAAAATCGTGTTGCTGTAATTTCTCGGTATTCCATAACCAGAATATTAAACTGCTGGAAATGAAATTATAGCAAATGGTTGTTTTTAGATAAATCATTATTTGCGCTCCCTGCTTCATTTCAAATGGAATGGCATTATCTTTTTTGAGGCCGTCTTTCTGATTCCAGGGAACTAAATAACCGGTTAGATAATGATGCACAACACCGTTGCTGTCAGGAATATAAAAATTATTTTTCAGTGCGGCCGACATCAAACTTATTTTAATTGCTTTCCCGATTCATTTTTTAAGACGAAACGAAACCAGTTTGTTTTCTCAAATTGGCTACTGTCTATTTTATTAAAATAGGTAAATTGATTTGATAAGGGTGGGTGCCTCACCTCGTTAATCGTAAAGCTGCCTTTTTTATCTTTCAGTATCTGCCAATAATTTTTATCCAAAAATTGGTACAGCGTTACTGTATCAGAAGTAATTACATAGGTTTGTGGCAAATTCTGTGCATTCATTTGCAGGAAAGATGTGATACTTAAAAATACCAGCAGCAGGCTCTTTTTCATAAAGAAATATTAAGTGTCTGAACCATGATTTATAGGATTAATTGATTAGTATGATTTAAGATGCCGGCAGTAAAACAACAAATTCTGTAAATTCACCTTCTTTACTTTCTACTTTTATCTCTCCGCCATGTGCTTTTATAATATCATAACTGAGACTCAAACCCAATCCTGTTCCTTCTCCTGTGGGTTTAGTGGTAAAGAATGGCTGAAATATTTTATCAATTATATTTTGTGGAATGCCGTTGCCATTATCACTAACGGTAATGATTACACTATTTCCTGGTTTCTTAGTAGTGACTGAAACCGTTGGTTCGTGCAGAGGCGATGCCTTTTCAAAAGGTGTCACCTCTTTGGAAAGCTCTTTTTGTCTTTGCTGAACAGCGTAAAATGCATTGTTGTATAAATTCAATAATACTCTTCCAATATCTTGTGGAATAATATTTATTTTCCCAATAGACATATCAAAATCTGTCTTCATTGTTACATTAAACGATTTGTCTTTTGCTCTTAAGCCCTGGTAGGAAAGCCGAAGGAATTCATCAGCCAAAGTATTGATATTGGTTGGTTCTTTTTGCCCGCTGCTTTTTCTGGAATGTTGCAGCATTCCTTTTACGATTGCATCCGCACGCTTGCCATGATGATTTATTTTTTCTTCATTTTCGATCACGTCCTTTGCAATTGATTTTACCTCATTCATATTTCCTTTGTCAATTTCTTCTTGCATTTCTATAAGTAACTCTTTATTGACTTCGGAAAAATTATTTACAAAATTCAAGGGGTTTTGAATTTCATGGGCGATGCCGGCTGTAAGTTCACCGAGAGAAGCCATTTTTTCTGACTGGATGAGTTGGGCGTGCGTGTTTTTTAATTCAAGTAAAGTATGATTCAGCGTGGAAACAGTAGAGGACAATTGAACATTTTTTTCATTAAGTTCTTTTCTTGTTGTGGACAGGTCCGTCACCATTTTATTAAACGCCTTTCCCAAATCGCCAATTTCATCGTTCGGTATGTGTTTTACTTTTTGATCCAGATCGCCTTCTCCTACACGGTTTGCTGCATCGCGCAAAGCGAGAACCGGAACAGAAATATTCCTGGCGAGAACAAAGCCAATTAAAATTCCAATCATAAAAATGATACTGCTGACAATAATAGAAGCGATTTTTATTTTTTCTTTGCTTTCGGTAATCTCTTCCGTATTAAAGCCAAGTAATATTGCGCCAGACATTACATTAGTTGTAAAAAGAGCATTTTTCACTATTACCGAATCGGTGGAAAGCATCCCCGGAGTTGGGTGTTCTTTTTCAGGAAATGTTTTAAAAATGGTTTTTTTTATTACGAAAGCTGTATGCGATGTATTCCAACTGGTATCAAATTGAACCATGCTCACAAATTGCAATCGCGGATCATTCTTTACATATTCTATTGCCGTTTGTACACCTTCAAAATTTTGTTCCGTTAAAGCGATATTCACTCCGAGGGCGACGGTATTTGCTAAATTCTGAACTTCTGTATTATAATCACTTATCAAAAGATTTCCCTGCTGACGTGGAAAATAAAAGAGGGTAAAAAAAGAAAACATCAAAACAATAAAACATATCGTAAGCCAGATCTTAGTTTTCAGATTTATGCGCATTTTAATCAATTAAAGCGGATGAAAAAGTCATTAAAACTCACGACAACAAAAACTTTTTTATCTATAATATTTTCTGGCCGTTTATATTAATGTATTTTATTTCACTGCCTGTGAGCGGTCTATCCACAATTCCTATTGCTCCCGGATTCTGAGCTACAAAATCTTCCAATTCATCAGCAGACGCAAAAAATTTTGGAGCCTGTGCTTTTCCCTGGAAAACCAGTGCCAGCCAGAATTTATTCAGTTCATCGCCGCTCATATCATATACTTTTTCAGAGGTTGCTTTTCCTACCGCCGTGTTTGTTTTCATTAGTGCGATTAGTATTCTGTCACCGTTTTTCCAGCGTTGTTTTTCGCCCATTAAGATGGACTTTAGTTCTGAAAATTTCATATCCCCCGGTACTCCTAAAACATTTCCAATTGCCATTAAAGAGGGTGTTTGTGCTTTAGAAGTAAAAAACAGGCACAACAGGCAAAGCAGCCACAAAATCTTTTTAGTGGCAAAATGGTTTACAAGGCTATATGGAAGTAATTGCTTTTTCATATTAAAACCCTACAGCAAATTGAGCTGTAACTGTATTCGTATTATTCAAAAGTTCGGAATGCTGGTACTGATATTCCAGTTTTACCACTGCGAGATAATTGATTTCATAACGTATACCCGCCACAACAGAAGTAGTATTGTTTTTATTATAATAAATTTCGCCGGTTTGATAATGCAGATTGTCAATCCGGATATAAGGAATCAATTTATCTTTCACTTTATAGCCGGCATATAAGTACGATGCCAAGGTGGTTTTAGAACCAGTTGTGTCCGTATGATTTATACCGGCGGTACTTTCAGCAAGTATTTCAAACTTTTTTCCAAAACGCGAAACAGATGCAGTAAACAGGTTTTGATTCACTTTCCAGTTGATAACTTTGCCATCTACATTGGCGCCTTTTGAAATAACATCATTGTACCATGAAATACCGAGCCTTAACTTATCTACCGGTGTTATATGCACAGCCGCTGTTACAGATTTGTATTTATCATTATCAAGTACAACGCTGGAGCCAAGGCCGTTTCCTATAAAAAGATCATAGCCAAATTTCAGGGTTCCCAAATCATCGCCTTTGAAACCTGCGCCCACAGTATGCAACGGAATGATATCTGCTGCAAACAATAACGGCCTTTCTATTGTCGGATAAAAAACGCGTCCATGATGGTAAGTATCGTTCCAGTAATTTATAGGCGTATGCACTTTTCCAAGCACTAAATTATTGTTTCCTTTCAGGTTGTAATAAATAATGAGCCGCTCGATGCTTACAGAAAAATCAGTAGCAGAAAGCGGGTTAAATTTGAAAACACTTTCTCCGAGGAAAGAAACTTTGTTGCTAACCACAGAAGTGATGAACAAATCCTGCTCATCAAAACCAAAAGAAACCTTATGATCCGCGTAAGTAGTAAGAAAATCAGCAAAGCCTTTTATTTGTGTGTCTTGCGCAGCGGATTTCTTTGAGATGGTAAAAAAGACAACTAGTAAAATAACGAAAATAGCCTTTTTCATTTTGATAAGATGCTTTCGTTTAAATGGATCCAAATATCCTACTTTTTAAATCAATTCAGAACAAAAAATTTATCGCAATCATCGTCTGAATCATGATTTATGGGATTTATGTGATTTTCATGATTTAGGATTGTGTGAACATGATTTATATGATTAATCCGAAGTATTTATTCTTAAAAATATACTTTTTGGCTTCAACCAAATTATTCTTTTCATCTGTGTATACGATGGTTGGTTCGAAATTTTTTGCTTCATCGTTATCTTCAAAAAAACCATAAGCAAGCACGTGAATCTTATCGCCTTTTGTAAATCTTTTTGATGCCGCGCCATTCAGCGAAACAAAGCCGACTTTCTTACTTCTTACCACATAGGTAATAATCCTGTTACCATTGGTTAAATTATGTACATGAACCTGCTCAAATAATTTAAATCCTGAAGCTTTTAATAAGTCATCGGGAGGAGCGATACTTCCGGGATAACTTTCTGAACTTTCCGACACAATAAGTTGCTGTATTTTTATTCTTAATAATTGAAGAAACATAATTGTAATTTATATTAAATCATCTGCAAAGATGATTATCAAAGTTGTGAGCATTCTGAAGTAAAGTAGATAACAAAAAATATTCCCGAATTAAAAAATGGAACTATTTGTTGGTTTACTGCATCTTTTTGACACTCATTGCGTTTCAGCCATCGCAGAATATTGTCTTAATCAGAAAGCGCAAAATGCATCATTCATACTTACAGAAAAGCAAAAAGCGCGAATACATGTAATAAACCTTCATGTTGATGATCACTAAAATTAAGATCTTTCCCAGAGGTGTTGGCTAGTGTCCGGCATCATTCACTTTTCAGAACTTTCATCGCCGCCATAACAACAGTAATTGATATTACTTTGCTACTTGAAAAATTGGTATTGCGTTTGAGACATGTATCTTAAAAAAAATGAGCAAATCAACTTCCGTTATTCAGGACAATATTATAAAAATTGTTCCTCTCCACACGGCAAAAAAAACCGTAACCGCTAATCCGCAACTTACCTACAGGGGAGGCCCTTTACTGGCAAATGTGGAGGTGTTCACTATTTTCTGGGGATCGAGTTGGAGTACCCGTTCGGCTGAAATGGATCATATTAATAGCTTTTTCACTGCTATACTCAAAAGTTCATTAATAAACCAATTAAATGAGTATAATGCCAACGGTTTTACACTGGGCAATGGAACGCTTAACGGCACTATCGTAATTAACGAGAAGGCTCCTCAAAAATCGATTACCGATGCAAAAATTCAATCGCAGCTACAATCCTGGATAAAAACAAATCAAAGTTTTCCAAAGCCCGGTGCCAATACCTTATACTTTGTATATACTGATATTGGAGTTACGGTAAGTATGGGGGGCAGTAAATCGTGTAGTTCATTTTGCGGATATCATGATGCAACCAATAATAATCTTTACTATGCAGTAATGCCTTACCCAGACTGTAGTGGCTGCCTTGGCGGTCTGGCTGTGCAGGATGCACTTACCGCTACCTCTTCACATGAATTGTGTGAAGCTATTACCGACCCGGTACCAGGAAGTGGATGGTACGATGATAATAACGGTGAGATAGGAGATATATGTGCATGGAAGTTTAAAGAGCTGGATGGATTTAAAGTACAGCTTGAATGGTCTAATAACCACAATAGCTGCCTGTAAAGAATTTTTTTTAAAAAAATGGAATTCTCACCATTCAATAATGTTGTTAAACTCTGTCTTCAAGGTATGGTCATGGAAGAAAAATCCAACCCAGAAGAAGCTCTCAAACTATTTCTGCAAGGGTGGAACGAAGGGTGCTAAAATAATTTGTCGTCTGCTGCGAAATCTTATAATCTTAAACTGGTTATTCCGTTTGATTCTGAAAAACACCACGGATCTGTAAGTGCTGACTTCGCGATGGGAAAAACGTCCGGATAGACCTGTATCGTCGGATAATAAATATGCATTGATTAATTATGTATCTCAATAAAGACTTTACTTTGTCTAACTTCCAAAAACAATCCAATATTTTATGCCCAAGCCATTAGTAAATCCATCAAAGCCTCAACTACAGGAGCTAAATGACGAGTTAGAGAATTACTTTGCCAACACTATCATTCCCCAGTTATTTGTTGATGCGGACCTTAAATTGCGAAAATTTACGCCACCTGCAATGAAGCAATTTACCCTTACCAATGCTGATATTGACAGGGACTTTCACGATGTGGTTGACAATATTAAATACCCTA
>JBDTGD010000272.1:0-4910 GCA_039937595.1 Ginsengibacter sp.
ATGCTTTACTTGCCGCTTTCTTTGCCGCGCTCACAGCCATTTTTGCCAAAATAGGAATTAAAGGCGTTGACACCGATCTCGCTACTGCGATAAGAACAGTGGTTATCTTAATTCTTGCGTGGGGGATTGCTTTCTTTCGCGGGGGAGCCGCTACCATGCAGACTCTTACCAAACAAAATATTTTATTCCTGTGTTTGTCCGGAGTAGCGACAGGCCGTTCGTGGATCTTTTATTTTAAAGCGTTACAATTAGGGCGCGTTTCGCAGGTAGCTCCGGTAGATAAGATGAGCGTAGCGTTTGCATTGATACTATCTTTTATTTTTCTTGGCGAGCCGATGGAAGCAAAAACAATCGTGGGTGCAGTGCTGATAATCGGGGGAACATTGGTGTTGATTTTCTAATTCTATATCTCCCCCTCACCTGTTCCAATTTTTTTATGGAGCAGCGTCAAGAATCCTCATCTACGAGGATATTCCTGTTGTCCCTAGTGACTTTGTGGGATTTTACATAAAACCATAATCCAGAACGCGGCGCAAATATTTTCCATCCTGTATGATCCAGGTTACTTCGTAACTGCCTGAATCGTCTTTGCTAAAGAGATATAAATAAACAGTGTGACCATCCTTTGATTTGTAAACAGCGTCTGTAGTGCGCTGAATTCCCTTATCAGAATAGGTAAAATTTAGGTTAAATAAATCAGAATACGCCATCGGGGGTATTGCTACCGTATCCTTTCCTATAATTACCGAAACAAGACTTATTTCTGTTTTAGGCGTCTTTCCATAATTTCCATAATAGGGCCTTCTGTCAATTTTTATCAAATATTTTTCATCTAATTGAAGTTTATGCTTTGACGGATCGAACGGAGCAATTTTCACAGTCGCTTTTATTCCATCTCCTTCAAATGTGATAGAATAATTACCGAGGGTGGTATAATTAATTTTTGGCAGCGGAACCGTGCCCACGCTTTCAGTGAGACCTGCTAAAGTAAACGTTGCCAGGTCGGCACGAAGCGTTCCATAATGAAACCTAGAAAACGTTTCTGTCTTTCTTCTTGTATCGGGCATGTCATCATCTTGCGCCTTGCAGATGCTCGAAAAAAAGATGATTGATAAAAATAAATAAGCTTTTAAAGTTGTCATGTTGTATTGATAGGTGTTAGGTATTAGGTATTAGTAATCAGTTATGAGTTACCAGTGATTAGAGATCAGTTATCATCACTTTATCCTCATCCAATCTTCACTTGTCACTGCCGCCCTCATCACTCATCTCTCTTCCTCCCTCATCACTTGCCTCCTCCCCCCTCATTCCCCACTTGCGGGTATCCTTTAGCGATCCAGTCCTTTTTAATATTGTCGGGTAAATTGAGCAAATAATAATTAGTGAATTTCATTTCTTTTAATGCAGCTATTGCGGGCCGCACATTGGGACATTTGGCAAAAGGGCAACATCCACAATATATAACGATCTTAGATGTTCGTGGTAATTCATCAATAGACTCTTTAAATTTCTGTAGATTTTCTTCGTGACCGGTCATTCCAATATCAATAGAATGCGGAATAACCACGCCGGGACCAACACAATAAATGAGTGGAAGATCTTTGTTGGCTTCGATTGTTTGAGCTAAAGCGGCCGGCTCCATCAATTGATCTTTTGTCCAGTTTTCAGGTTGCTGCGCCTTACATTGTTGAAACGCTAAAGCAATGAATGCAAGAAAAAAATAAGAAAATATTTTCTTTGTTTTCATAAAAAAGATTTAATCAAAAATAAAAATAATAATGCAAGTAAATCCTGCAATTAACTTTTAGTTGATTGCATCAAGAGAGAGAAACAAACACCGATAAAGCTAAGAATAAAAATTACGAATAATTATTTGTTTACTATAATCCGTTTTTATGTATTTCATTAGGTCCATTGTAATAATGGCTAATCAATTAACCAAGGTATCCAGGACCACCCTCGTGTCTTCTTTTGCTTTCTTTTTAAAATATCTTCTGAACAGGAAGTTGTGCTGAACAGCCTCCAGGTCTTCGTCTAACTTTTTGCTGGCCGATTGAAGGTTTTCCAAGGTGGCTTTTATACCATCCGCAGCTTTTTCATCACTTAGCAACATGCCGGCCGGTGCATTTTTATTACTCAAACCGCTGTTTAAAGTAGTAGTGGTCGTTTTTAAATTATCAATAACTTCTGACGCATTTTCTGCGACATTTTGCAACTGAGTCATCGTGCCGCGCAACTTGCTGAAAATAACGGTATCCGTTACCAGTTCATTGGCAAATGAGCCTTTATTATTCAGACTAGACGTATAATTCGAAATATTTGCCGAAAGCCGTTCCAGGTTTTGAGACGCTCTTTGAACCGTGAGCACGGTATTATTTAAATTGTCGGACAAATCATCAGAAGTAAGAAGCTTTCCTATAGATCCTTTGCCTTGCGCTATTCCACCCGTGATCGATTTCAGATCATTGGTAATAGCCAATATGTTATCATTATTTTTCGAAAGCGTATTCATCATCGCGTCAGTACTTAATAGTTTTTCACCACTTAAAGTATCTCCCTGGCTTATGCGTGGAGACTGTGACGTGCCACCATAAATTTCAATTATTTTATTTCCAATCAATCCATCGGTGCTCAACTTTGCCATCGCATCTTTCTTTATAAAATCTGCTGACTTTTCCTCCACGTTCATATCGACCTCTACCTTTCCATTTCCAATAATAGTTATTTTTTTTATCGTACCGACTTTTACCCCGGAGAACCAGATATTGTTTCCTTGCTGCAAACCATTTACATTATCAAAAAAAGATTTTAGCCGTACAGAATCTCCGAAGGTTTTCTTTTGTGAACCCAAAGTAAGTACCGTAATAATAAATATTGCGAGCCCGAGGAAAATAAATATTCCCACAATTACTGCTCTTCTGCTTCCTGTTGATCTCATAATTAGTGAATAAAATTGTAGTTATAAAAATTTCGAATCCGCTCATCATCGCTGTTAAAAACTTCATCAAATGTTCCCTGCTTTATAAATTTTCCCTCAAAAAGCATAGCCACTTTATCACCTGTGGTTTTTGCGCAGGTAAGATCGTGGGTAATGATAATAGAAGTTGTATTAAATTTATGCCGCACGTGATTGATGAGTTTATTAATTTCTATACATGTTATAGGGTCGAGGCCTGATGTGGGTTCGTCGTACAACATAATCTGTGGCCTCAAAATCAATGTACGCGCGATACCTACTCTCTTTCTTTGTCCGCCCGACAATTCAGAAGGCATTTGATTGAGCGTTTGTAATAACCCTACATCATCTAAAACCGATTCAATTTGTTTCCTCACTTCCTTCCTCGTCAAATCTTTTGAATGCCTTATCAGTGGAAAAGCGAGATTCTCTTTTATGGTCATGCTATCATACAAAGCGCTGTTTTGAAATGAAAAACCAATCTGTAACCTAAAATTCTGTAGTTCCCTGTCATTTAACTGGTCCACTTCTTTCCCCAACACATTTACCGTGCCGCTATCGGGTTTTAATAACCCGCAAATAATTTTTATAAGCACTGACTTTCCCGTTCCTGACCGTCCCAGCACCACAACATTCTCTTTGTTATGCACTTTCAGATTTACACCCTGCAAAACATGATTGTCACCAAACGATTTATACAAGTCTTTTATAGAAATGAGTACTTCGCCCGCACTATTATTTTGATTTAAATCCTCCATTTATTATCTAATACTATTAGTAATTTGAACAATAAGTATCTCTTCTATAAAAATTAAAAACATCGAAAGCACTACAGACGAATTCGCAGCTTTCCCTACCCCTTCCGTTCCATTTGTAGCATGAAAACCTTTGTAGCAGCCTACTATACCGATCGTAAACCCATAGACAATACTTTTAACCAGCGAAGCGAAAATGTCAAGAAAAGAAATTTTTTCGAATGCCTGTTGAAAGAAGGTGATGTAACTTGTCATTTCATTTTGATGAACGTTCACATAAGCGCCCATCATACCCACAAAACCAGTGTAACACATCAGCATCGGAATCATCAGCGTAGTAGCCAAAACCCTACTGACCACCAGGAATTTAAACGGATTCGTCGCCGAAACTTCCATGGCGTCTATCTGCTCGGTCACTTTCATAGAACCTAACTCTGCCGCAATATTAGAACCTACTTTACCGGCGCATATCAACGCGGTAACCAAAGGCGCCAGCGCGCGGATAATAGCGATAGCAACAAGACTTGGCAGCCAGGACGTGGCGCCAAATTCTGATAACGATGGCCGTGATTGTTTGGTAAAAACAAGACCTGTGATAAAACCTGTCAGCGTAATAAGGAAAAGAGATTTATACCCTACCTCGTAACACTGTTTAATAATCTCCTTAAATTCATACGGAGGAGTAAATAATTCCTTAAAAAACCGTACGATAAACTGAAGAGCCGAATAAAGGTCAATAAAAAAACCATCCATCTTTTTTGAGATTAATTTTGCCGCCACTGGTTTTGACTCCATCATGCTCTTTTAAATTTTTATATAATGACAGGCAAAGATGAAGCCTGAAATTTAAAGTTCCACAATTTTTTTACGGCAGCAAGGAATAATATAGGCATCATTTCATCAAAATCCCCAATAAATTAAAAGAAACGAACATTTTTGCGCGTTCAATTGTTAGTGATAAAAATAAAAATCTTATTTTCAATAAAATTTCAAGCTATGACACTAATGGGATTTCTCGTGCTGTTAATAATAGCCGCTATATGCGGTGGTATTGGACAATCACTCGCCGGTTACGACCTTGGCGGATGCCTTGTTTCTATTGTGGTTGGATTTATTGGCGCCTACATTGGATTGTGGGTTGCCGGAAAAATGAGATTACCTGTTTTTTTTACAATAAGTATTGACGGAAAACCTTTTCC
>JBDTGD010000273.1:0-6338 GCA_039937595.1 Ginsengibacter sp.
TGCGCCATGCTGCCCCGCGTAAAGATGGCGTACCGCGATTATCAACAGATATTTGAAAATAACCATCTTTGCTCATATCTCCATTATATAAATGATAAACATTATCCTGTCTGCCGAATTGATCTTCGACCGTTGACGCAGCCGGTTCACCATATACATAAAGTACCACAGGGTATTTCTTTGTTGAATCAAAATTAATGGGCTTTACCATCCACCCATCAAGAGTGATATTATCTTCTGTAGTAACTTTGAAAAACTGCACATTGCTATTTTCATTTACTTGCATATTTTTTTCCATGCTCATTGCTTCATTTAATGGCTTTCCATCTGGCAACGAAACCCATTCCATAGCCAGAGGAGTTTTGTAATTAGAGAAAGAATGCAAAGCATATTTTGCTTCGGGAGAAATATTGTAATCATGTGTGCCTACCAAATTTTTAGGCGAAAGAGATTCCAACTTCCCTTTGCCATTTAGTTTGGTACGGTATAAATAAAGCTGTGTAGCATTGTTTGGGGAAGCCATAAAATAAACATAACCATTCTTATCATCAATACACTTGATAGTTTGAATGTCATAATCACCTTTGGTAACCAATATTTCTTTGCCATCACGGCTTATTAAAAATATATGCCGCCAACCATCTTTTTCACTCACCCACAGAAAATTTTTTCCTCCATTTAACCAATCCCATCCGGTAGGGTCACCGTCATTCCACCTGGATTTAATATCAATAAAAGCTTTATCACTCTCTGAATAAAAATTTATTGCCGCTTCTGTATTTACATCACAATAGTAAAGTTTGCTTTCATTTTGTTTCCTATTTAACTGTTGCAAAACAACCTGGCTTGAATTATTTGCCCATTCCATTCGCGGAATATAATGCTCCTGCGCGTCTCCCGGAACATCCATCCATTTTATATTGTCATTGCCAACTGTTACGATTCCTATTCTTACCGGAGAGGGCGGCCAGCCAACTTTTGGATATTCTACCGGAATAATTCTTGAATAAACCGAATCCGTAGTATTCAACATATAGTAATCCCTGATTTTTCTGGCATCTACCTGCCAGAAAGCAATTTTTCTACTATCGGGACTCCAGCGAAAACCATCTCTGCAACCAAATTCTTCTTCATAAGCCCAGTCGAAAGTACCATTGATTAATTTTCGGGTACCATCAACCGTTAGTGGCTTTAAATAATGGGTTGTAAGGTCTTCAACATATAAATTGTGTTCGCTTACGTAGGCTGCTTCTTTTCCATCAGGCGAAATTTTGGCAAACATCAATGATTGCGAAGGAAGCCCTTTTCCAAGTTGTGTCAGTTGATTAGAGAATACATCCAATATCCAGTAATCGCCTCGTGTATTATAGCGCCATACTTTTGCAGTATTCGTGAATATAAGGAGTGTTTTATAATCAGAAGAAAAACTATAAATATTGAACGATAAAGGATTTATGGCACCATTCGGGATCAATTGATTTCTCTTAACAAGAACGACTTGATCACCGTTCTTCAGATCTGTTTTTACAATGTTACCGTCTTGAATCATCAGGGTAGAACTGCCATCGGCAGTCCAGCTAATCTCATTAGCTCTGAATTGAGAAAAACAAGTAAATGTGCAGACAGAAAAAATAATTAATAAAAAAACTCTCGCCGGTCTATAAATCATCTTATTAATTTTCGGATAAAAGTACAAAGGAAATTTTTAGCTTGTTGAATTGCTAATTCGTCGGATGGTTGATTTGATTGATTTTTAGTAACGCATCAATGATTAGAAATTCATGTTATTTGTTTGTTTACTTATAGATTATTTTTTTAGGGAATTTAAACCGCAACAAAGTGAAATATAATAAATTTGTGTATGGCAGAAAAAGAAAAATTAAGGATAGATAAATATTTATGGGCAATCAGAATATTTAAAACCCGGAGTATCGCCGCAGACGCCTGCAATTCGGGAAAAGTAAAATATGATGGCAATAATGTAAAACCTGCTAAAACTGTTGCTCTGGGCGACAGGTTCGAGGTGAAAACTGAAAATAAAAAATGGATCATTGAAGTCGTTTCCTTATTACACAATCGTCTCAACTATGACGAAGCTGTAAAGCACTATATCGACCTTTCGCCAGAAGAAACTGTAACTAAAATGCAATCAAGCGCTTTTGTTTTTAATACCGGAAAAAGAAAAAGTAAACAGGGAAGACCAACTAAAAAAGAAAAAAGAAAGCTGGATGATTTTTGGGAATGAAAAATAAATTCATTTGTTACCTGGAAGTAATGGCAACGAAAAATAAAACTGTGAACCTTTGCCTGGCTTACTATGTACTCCAATATTCCCTTTGTGGCGTTTAATAATTTCTGAAGCAATAAAAAGTCCAATTCCAAAACCGGGAAAAGTTTTTTCACTTTTCCCCTCTACTCTATAAAAACGTTCAAATATTTTTTCCTGGTAATTTTTGTCAATGCCAATTCCCTCATCTTTTACCGAAATCAAAACACTTTCTTTTTCTACTTTTGATTTCATGAGAATATTGCCACTTATTGGTGAATATTTAATAGCATTAGAAATGAGGTTGATTAACACCTGCCTGATCCTTTCCCTATCGCCGAATACTGGAATGATGGCATCATTTTTAAAAGCAATTTTATGAGTGGGATGAATAATTTCAAGCTCTTCGATTTCTTCTTTTATAAGGCTGTTAATATCAAATGTTTGTTTATGAAAAGTAAGTGAGCCATTTCGGATTTTCGAAACATCCAGGAGATCTCCAATTAATGTTGTGAGTTTTTCTATTTGAACATGTATCCTGCCAAGCGATTTTATCAATACAGCATCTTCGCTATTTTCATACATGCTTTGTAAAATTTGTACATATCCCTTTATAGAAGTAATTGGAGTTTTCAATTCATGGCTGGCCATACTGATAAAATAATCTTTCTGTTGCTCCTGTTCTTTTATTTCCTGTATATCGGTGCTGGTGCCTATCCAGAATTGAATTTTGCCCTGCTCATCTCTTAGTGGAATAGCACGGCTAAGTTGCCACCTGTAAACACCATCATATCTTCTAAAGCGGTGTTCAAAAATAAAATCCTTCCCTTTTTTTATAGCGGTCGTCCATTTTAGAATGCTTTCTTCCATATCGGCCGGATGAATAATATCTGGCCAGCCACCTTCGTCAATTTGATCTTCAGGCAAGCCTGAATAATCGTAAACCGCCCTGTTGAAATAATTTATGTTGCCTTGATTGTCTGACGTCCATACAAATTGTGGCATACTATCTGCCAATAGTTTGAATCTTGCCTCACTTTGCTCAATTTTTTTCCGCGCAACTACCTGTTCAGTTACATCATTGCCGACTACCATGATTCCATATACCTTGCCTTCGTTATTAACTAACGGGTCGTACTCAAAATTGATATATATTTTTTCGAGCCTGCCATGCCTGTTTAATTTCACAGGAAACTCAGAAGCCGAAAAAGACTTGCCTGAATAATACACCCGATCCAACAATAATTTGGCCTGGCCGGTATCCAGTTCTGTCATAGCCTCCAGCACAGGTCTGTTCAACATCTGCTCTTTTGTCTTCCCCATTAACTTTAAAGCAGATTCATTCATAATTTCTACGATATAATCAGGTCCGTTTAATATGCCAATGGAAACGGGAGCGTTCAAAATAAATTTACGTAATCTCTTTTCACTTTTTTCAAGGACATGGCGGTACTCTTCTTCCTGTGTAATATCCCTAAGCGTACCAATAATTTTCAACGGTATGCCTGCATTATCATAAAACACTTTACCCATAGTGCTGATGCGAACAATTGAATTATCTGGTTTAACGAGCCGGGTTTCAAATTTATAGGTGCCGGTAATTAAGGCTTCTTCAAAAGCTTTCTTTACGATATTATGGCGGTCCGAGGAGTAAATTTGTCTACGAACTTCATGAAGTGTTAGCTTTTTCGAGGACTCATGCCCGAAAAGTTTCACAAATCTATCGCTATACTTAATGTAATCTGTATTCAAGTCGATTTCCCAGATGGCCAATTCGGAAGCATCGACAGCAAGACGAAGTCTTTCTTCTGCATCCGCTAATTTATTCTTTGATTCTATCGTTTCAGAAACATCAATTGATGTTACCATTATCCCCGATATATTACCATCGTCTTCAAATAATGGATCATATTCAAAATCATAATAGCGTTTTTTTAAGCCTTGATCGGTTTTAATAAACGCTAAAGACGCGTTTTCTTTTATAGCTGTACCCGTCTGTAACACCTGTTTCAGTAATACAGAAAATTTCTGATCCCGCAATTCAGGAAATAAATTCAATAATTTTCTACCGATAACCTCATTCCCTTTTTTCTTCCACATTTTTAGCATCGCCATATTTGCCAATTCAACAGTAAAATCACTGCCTTTCAAAATCGCTATTGCCATTGGAGAGTGCATGACCAGGCTTCTGAATTTCTTTTCGCTTTCACCAAGCATATCCCTCATTTTCAAATTGTTGGTAACTTCCCGGCACGTTACCAACACGCCGCTCACGTCTCCTTTTTCATCATTTACAGGGCTGTAAGAATACGTCCAATAAACATCTTCAATTTTTCCATTTCGGAAAATTGGAATCAGTTTTTCTTCATTCCATGTGGCGCCATCTCCTCTAAGCACTTGGTCAATCTCTGGTTTTATGATACTCCAAATTTCCGGCCATGCGGCTTCTGCCGCCATTCCTAAGATGTCAGGATGTTTGCCGGCTTCACCCAGGCTTGGGCGATAAGCGTCGTTATAAAAGCATAACAAATCTGGTCCCCACCACAGGAACATAGGAAACCGCGAATGAAGAATAATTCCAAGTGTAGTGCAAAGACTTTGAGGCCACGTCTCGACCGGGCCGATCGGACTTTGGCTCCAATCTTTCCCGCTTATCAAGTCTCCCAGTTCGCCTCCTTTTGCAAGAAAAGGGAATTTGATTTGAATATTTTTTATATGGTCCAAATTATTCATTAGTAATAATCACCTTCCAAAATGTATTGTAAGATAATTTTTTTTTACAAATGATACTTGCACACTTTTAATTTTTTTTCAATATCTTTCATTAAAAGACTCTAATTCACTAATTGTAATAGTGGTTCGCTTCAATCTATTCGGTTTAAACATTCAAAAACTTACTGCAACCGTCCTACATTTGCCCAATGAAAATTGATATCATATCCATAATTCCTCAGTTAATGGAGAGCTTTTTTTCACACTCCATTTTAAAAAGAGCTAAAGAAAAAGGTTTGATGGAAATAAATATTTTCAACCTGAGAGACTTCACCAATTATAAACATGGCCAGGTGGATGATTACCAGTTTGGCGGTGGAGCAGGTTTGGTGATGATGGTAGAGCCTTTGGTAAATGCAATTGAATCTTTAAAGGAAAAAACTGTTTACGATGAAATCATTTTTCTAACCCCTGATGGAGAGAATTTCAATCAAAGAACGGCAAACCTTTTATCCTTAAAAACTAATTTATTGTTGATCTGTGGGCATTACAAAGGAATTGATCAGCGGGTACGCGATCATTTTATTTCCAAAGAAATTTCAATTGGAGACTATGTGTTAAGTGGCGGTGAACTGGGGGCGGCTGTTTTAGTGGATGCTATTGGAAGATTAATTCCGGGAGTTTTAAATGATGAAACATCCGCACTCACCGATTCTTTCCAGGATGATTTGCTGGCACCACCGGTTTATACGAGGCCTGAAGAATTCAGGGGATGGAAAGTCCCTGGCATTTTAATGAGCGGAGATCATGCAAAAATTGAGGATTGGAGAAATGAGAAATCTATTGAAAGAACAAAAGAGAGAAGGCCGGGTTTGTTGTTATAATTTAATATCGAAAGAAAAGCTTGTTCTTAAAATAAAAATCTTCAAAAAAAGCTTGTCTGCTGGTAAGCAGGCTCGTTTACTGATAGCAGGTAATGGATAATACCAGATTAAAAAGAAATTTTTATTCCTAATATTTTTGAACTGATTTTGCCGGTAAGCGTTTTCTGTTCTTCATATACTTTCTCTTTTAAAAAATAAGAATCAACCGATTTCGAACCTGGATCAACAATAAAATATTCGCTTACGCCAAATCTTTCGTAAATAGATTTCTTTTCTTCGTAATCAAGTTGAGAAGTGGATGGAGATAAAATTTCTATCACCAGATCCGGAGCGCCCGCTATTCGTTTTTCTTTTATTTTAAAAAGATTTTCATTTTTGATAAAAAGAATATCCGGTTGTAAAATATTTTCTTTTGAAAAACGGACATCCGTTGGAGCAATTAACACTTTACCAATATTGTTTTTTCTTAAAAAAAA
>JBDTGD010000274.1:0-6069 GCA_039937595.1 Ginsengibacter sp.
TAGCTTCCTGCCTCGCGGCGGAAGCAAGGTGTGTAGGCCGTCATCTTTACCGGCAATTCATTTTCTTTAATTATTTCATCACGATAAATATTAGTGAGAGGAACTTCAGCTGTGGGAATTAAAAATAAATTATCCGCAGTAGCGAGGTACATCTGGCCTTCTTTGTCAGGCAACTGCCCGGTACCGAAAGCACTGAACTCATTTACCATAAACGGAGGTTCATATTCTGTATAACCCGCGGCTGTATTAAAATCCAGAAAATATTGAATCAGGGCGCGTTGCATTTTGGCGCCTTTATTCTTATAAAACGGAAAACCCGCACCGGTCACTTTATTTCCAAGTTCAAAATTGATGAGGTCATATTTTTTTGCCAGCTCCCAATGTGGAACCGCATCTTTTGAAAGTGCCGGCTTTTGTCCGCCTTCTCGTACTATTTGATTTTCTTCGGGCGTTTTTCCTTCAGGAACAGATGTATGTGGCAGATTCGGTAATTTTATTAAACTATCATGCAATTCTTCTTCAACTGAAACTAATTTTTCACTAACCGGTTGTAAAAAGCTTTTCAAACTTACTACTTCCAGCTTTTTTTCCTCTGCCAATCGTGTTTCACCCTTTGCCATTAGCTGCCCAATTTCTTTGGAAAAATTATTTATTTTTGATTGCCTTTCATCCAGTTCAAATTGAAGTTTTTTTCTTTCTTCATCCAAAGAAATAATGGTATCCACTAAAGAAGTGTCTGCAAAATGTTTTTTTTCCAATCCTTTTATTGTGGCTTCCTTGTTTGCTTTTATATAATTTACCTGTAGCATCTGCTTTCTATTATTTTGTTTGCAAATATAGGAAAGAGGTTTAGATGGTTTAGAAAGAACCCAGGGGTTCAGAACAATCCGCCTTTATGGGTAACGGATAAACCATTAGATGAATAAGCTATTTTTGCAAAATGAATATAAAAGATGATTTACAAGTAAGATGGTGGAAACTGGAAGAACAGTTTGTTGAAAAATTTGGCAAAAAACCGGATGTGGAAACTGTTTTATTTTTGATAGGAATACAGGAAATTGGAAATTTTAAATCAAGTAAAAAATTTAATAAGGAACAAAAGCAGGATCTGATGCATGTGGCAGTCTGCACGCTGCTGAGTCAAAGCGGCTATTATGAAATTGAATCTTATGATAAAGATGGATGGCCACATTTTGTTCAAATGAAAGAATTACCCAACTACAACATGATGGAGCAGGAAAATTTTTTAAAAGATCATATTTTACTTTACTTTGAAGCAATTGGAGAACCGTTTAAAAATTTCTAGACTGATGAAAAAACCTTTTTACCTTATCTTTTTAGCTTTTCTTATTTCTTGCAGCACGTTAAAAAATGTGAAGAATAAACCTCCTCACAATGAATTTGTAAAGATAGAAACCGATTCGGGGACGATGATTGCAAAGCTTTATAACGTGACTCCGCGGACAACTGATAATTTTGTAAAGCTCGTAAAAAAGCACTTCTATGATGGACTGTTGTTTCATCGCGTTGAACAAGGATTTATGATACAAGGCGGCGATCCCGATAGCAGGCATGCCAAAGCGGGGCAGACACTCGGAAATGGTAGCCTGAAATATACCATCCCCGCTGAATTTGACACTTCCCTATTTCATGAGAAGGGCGCCATGGCAATGGCAAGGGAAACTAATGATATCAATCCTAAAAAAGCCAGCAGCCCGAACCAGTTTTACATTGTAGAAGGACGGACTTTTACAGATGCCGAAATGAACAGAATAGAAGAGCAGTTTCACATGAAAATTCCCGAAAGCCATCGTGAAATTTACAAAACAATTGGCGGCTCTCCTTTTCTTGATATGAACTATACTGTTTTCGGACAAGTTATCAGTGGTTTGGATGTGATAGACAAAATAGCTCATGCAGCAAAAGATAGGCACGACAGGCCTTTGCATGATATTAAAATGAAGATTGTCTTATTAAAAAGAAATGAATACAGAAAGTATCTATAAAAATATTAATTTGCAATTCTTTAATTCAGACTAAATAAAAAGCCAATGAATTTCCCTTCTAATTTAAAATATACCAAAGATCACGAATGGATTTCTATTGATGGAAACATAGCTACCATCGGCATTTCCGACTTTGCCCAGCATGAACTTGGAGACATTGTATATGTTGATATCAATACAAAAGGGAAAGCTTTAGCAGCAGATACTGTTTTTGGAACCGTGGAAGCGGTGAAAACCGTAAGCGATCTTTTCTTGCCGGTTTCAGGCACTATTACTGAAATAAACCCGATCCTTGAAAACGAGCCTGAAAAAATAAATACCGATCCTTATGGTGACGGATGGATGGTGAAAATGCAGGTGGATAATACAGAAGATATCAATAATCTTATGGATGTAGAAGCGTATCAAAAGCTGGTTTCATAGAGTTTTTAAAAAAATGGAAAAGCAAAAAATCCCGTTCAAAAAGTTTTTGCCAGGCATAGCCTGGTTTTTTATTGTAGCATTACTAACGCTATTGCCTGGCAGTGATATCCCGAAAGTAGGCTGGCTGGATAGTATTCCCAATTTTGATAAAGTCGTTCATGCGGGTTTGTTTGGCGGACTTACTTTTTTGTTTTACCTGCCTTATTTCGAATCGTCTTTTTCTCGCCGTCAAAAAATAAATTACTTATTGCGGATTGCTTTAGCAGCAATAGTTTGGGGAATTACGGTGGAGTTTATACAAAGGTTTTTTATTCCGGGCCGCGATTTTGATTTGCTGGACTGGGCTGCTGATTCATTCGGAGTGCTGATTGCCTATTGGCTCTGTGTAAAGATTTTGAAATATCTTGAAAAGAAGGAGACACAAAAGAATCCGTGAACCTACTAATGGTCGCCCTGTTATTATGT
The DNA here is from genome assembly GCA_039937595.1 of Ginsengibacter sp. GTDB lineage: Bacteria > Bacteroidota > Bacteroidia > Chitinophagales > Chitinophagaceae > Ginsengibacter. Next base: position 2,895 of record JBDTGD010000274.1, read on the forward strand.
AAATAGGAGTATGTACTATTTGTCGTTTTACTGCGTCAACTTTTTTCGTTCCAAATTTCCCAGCTTTCTTCTGCCTGAATAACGAGCATCTTATCGCCATTTTCTATAAATGCACCATGCTTTTCCGCAAGTGATAGAAATAAAGTTTTTGCCGGATTATAGATCAGGTCAAAAAAATAATGCCGATCGGTGATAAATTGATAGGGTAAGTCAGGGCAAACATTCACGTCAGGCGAAGTGCCCACAGGAGTCGTATTAATCACGATCTGAAATTCTTTCATCGTTACTTCATCGATTTCATTATAAGAAATTACATTAGAAGTAGTGTTTTTTTTCCTGCTTACTTTTAAAAAATCAATATTTAATTTCTCTAGTACAAAAGCAACTGCGTTAGAAGCGCCGCCGGTGCCCAATATGAGCGCTTTTTTATGATGGGGTTTTAAAAAAGGTTTGAACGATTTTTCGAATCCCGCAATGTCGGTGTTGTAGCCAATCCATTTCGAACCTGCTATTTTTATGCAATTACATGCGTTTACCTTACGGCAGTCATCAGTTAATTCATCCAGGAAGGGCAGGATTTCCGTTTTATAAGGAATAGTAACATTCAGCCCTTTAACATCAACATTATTTTTTAAGGATGGCACTTCAATGCTTAGGTCTTTCAATTCAAAATTCAGGTATTTTGTATCCTCAATTTCATCTGTTTTAAATTTTTCAGAAAAATATCTTGCCGAAAAGGAATGATGTAATGTTTTACCAATCAAACCATAAATTTTCATGATATGGTTTCTTTATCTAAATACAGATCGAAGGTATCGCCACGAAGCCCGATGCGCATAGCTTCCAGCGGAATTATTTCAGACGGTGCAATATTACCGAGGTTGGCATTGCAACCTACCAATTGTAGAAAATAAAGCTGTTGCGCTTTTTGTGGCGCTTCCCAAACGATTTTTTCTGCAGGTATTTTCGTTAAAATTTCATTTACCAGGCCCTGCCGAACCTCTCCACTATCGCGGTATAAGCCGACATTTCCTGCCTCTCTCGCTTCTGCAATTACATAAGAAGCTCCTGCCTCCAATTCTGCCTGCATTTGTTCTATCCATTTATACGGCGGCATAATATTGGTAGCATCTTTGCTTCCTACTTCACTTAACACAGTACCATACTTGGTTAATTTTTCAATGTAGCCGCATTTTTCCGTATGAGGAATAGTGATAGAACCATCACTTACTTCCATGTAAGAAATATTAAAATCTTTGCAGAGTTGTATATAATCATTGAATTGATTGCGGATAAGAAACGCTTCAAACAAAGTACCGCCAAAGTAAACCGGGATATCGTAAGATTGGTACATTTCAATTTTTTCACGGAGATTGGGTGTTACATAAGCAGTACCAAAGCCGAGCTTTATCACATCAATATGCGGGTGCGCGGCGCTTATCAGATTTTTTGATTCTTCGATGCTGAGACCTTTGTCCATTATCATTGTTATTCCATTCTTACGGGGTTTTTTAACCCTGTCCGGAATCTGGCTAAGCTTAAAATTCATATATTATTTTTGAGATGCGCAAATATAGTTTGGCTAAAGTAAATGCGGTAAAAAATTTATTTGAGACATTCTTACAAAATTATCTTCACTTATTTTTCTTTTTCTTTAAGTTCTTGTAATTAGTAATCATGTCAGCCACCGATGAATGTTGCAATAAAGAAGCATCCAACTCTATAAATTGACTGATTAATCCCGGAGCGTCTTCAAGGCCTTGCTGAAGCTGCAATAACGCTTCTTTTGATTTACCCAAAGCAAAAAGAACCGCACATTTATAATAAAAAAACAAAGGCTTATTTTCAGTACTTTTTTGAGCATTATAGATTTGCTCCAAAGCTTCCTCATAGAATTCTGCATCATACAGGCATTTAATGAGTTCTTTCCATCCTTTTGTATTTTTCGGCCGTGCTTTAATAAAATGGGTGAAACAGACAACGGCATTTTTTATGTTGCCTAAATGGATATAACATTGAGCAATAGCAAAATGATAATCAGGCTGCAACCTGTTAATGCTCATCGCATTTTCAAGATTTTTAACAGCGCTTTCCCAGTATCCTTCCTGCATGTAAGTGCCCGCTATTTTATAGTATAAGCGGCTTTCAGTAGAATTGAGATGTACGGCTTTTCTATAATTGAACCTTGCCTGTGCGGGGTTTTTTAATTTTTCGTAGCAATATCCTATAGCCTCATAGATCACATCTTCCGGCATAGACAATTCCAAAACTTTTTGAAGAGCTTCGATAGCATCACGGTATTTTCTTAATCTTAAATAAGCATCGCCAAGATTACGGTAAGCATAGTCAAATTTTTCGTCAATGGCTATTGCATAGAGATAGGCGTCTATTGATTTTTCATACAATTTCAGGCCCTGAAAGGCTGTCCCCAGGTTAAACCACGCCAAATGAGAATAGGGGTGTTCATCGATTATTTTTTCATGAATTTTAATGCTTTCCTCATTTTTACCCGTATAGTCGGCCCAAAAACAAATTTTATACAATGCTTCTTCATTAGTGGAATCCTGCTCAAGAATCAATTGCAAGCAATTAAATACTTTTTCAAAATCTTCGTAATCATCGTATACGTCAGCAAGCTCAAATAGCAATTCAATCTTATCTTCCCCATCAAAAGCTGCTATGGCTTGTTCCAATAGGGCGGCCGCTTTTTCCTGGAAATCCAATGCCAGGTAAGCATCAGTTTTAAGAATATAAAGATTGATGTCATTACTATCCAGCACTTCTGCCTTATCCAAAAAAGAAAGTCCTTCGTAATAATTTTGAGTAGCTATAAGTATATCAGCCTTTCTTATATAAAGTGACGAGGAATAGGGGAATTGATCAATCGCGAAATTTACTGCTTCAAGTGCTGAAGAAAGCTTATCATTTTCATCAAAATAATCTATTAAGCGCTGAAAGGACTCTTCTTCAATAAAACTAAATTGCCTTCCGTTTTTAAAGTTATTATATTGTATCAGCAGCTCTTTCATTTCATCCCGGTCTTTCCAATACTGATTGTCTTTCATATTGTAAACTTATGCTACAAAGTAAGGATAATTTTAAAATAAAACATATTTAAGTCAAATTTTACTTTTTTGGAACAAAAATGACGAAAAGCTTGATAAATTCAGAAAAA
>JBDTGD010000275.1:0-5118 GCA_039937595.1 Ginsengibacter sp.
CCTCTGATATTGTATTTGTATAAATTCTGACTTCTTGTTGGGTTCACACGATTGCTTAAAAATACATAAACTAAATCATATTTCGGGTCTACCCAAATAACAGTTCCTGTGTATCCCGTGTGCCCGAAAGTAAGTGGCGAAGCAAACCTCGATGGATAAGGGTGCGGATCAGTAGTAGTATAATTATCTTTCTCAGGTTTGTCAAAAGCAATGCCACGCCTGCTGATGCTTGAATTGTATGCACTAAATAAATTTAAAGTTGAAGGCTTAATGTATTGTTTGCCTTTGAATGAGCCGCCATCTAAAAACATTTGTAGAAGGGCGCCGATGTCTTCCGCATTGCTGAACAGACCTGCGTTTCCTGCATCCCCGCCATACATGGCGCTTCCCTCGTCATGAACGTCTCCGTGTAAATGTTGAAACCGGAAATATTGATCCAATTCTGTTGGCGCAACCAAATTAGTATCAAACCTGTTTCGTGGATTAAATCCGATTGAAGTAAGGCCCATCGGCTTATAAAAATATTTATCAGTATATTTATCAATCCTCAATCCTGAAAGAGACTGAACAATATCTGCCATCAAAATGAAATCATTGTCGCTATAAACATATTTTTCACCGGGAAGAAGCTTGCTGTCAGCGATACTTTGGTTCATCGTTTTATCATAACCGGTTTTCAAGTATAAATTTTGCGCAACTCTTACGCTAAACTCAGCAGAGGAATCCGGCTGAAAATATTCAGGCAGTGGCTTCCCGGTTTTAGGGTCAACAGTTTTCAAATAGAAAACAACATCAGCGACAATCCCTGCCTGGTGAAGCAGAACCTTTTCTATGTTCAGATTTGCTTTATCACTTTTTCTTAGCCATGGTAAATAAGTTCCGAGTGTTTTATCAAGCCTTAACTTGCCTTCGTCATATAATTTCATAACGCCAAGAGTGGTGGCACAAATTTTTGTAACAGAGGCCATGTCATAAATTGAATTCAGATTGACCGGCTCCGGAGTATCATAATTGTAAGTTCCGTACGCTTTTTCAAAAATAATTTTTCCGTGGCGTGCGATCAGTACCACGCAACCCGGGTAGCCTTTGGTGGCGATTCCAAGGTTAGCTATCGAATCAATATCGCGTGTCATTTGCAAACCATTAATTCCTTCCTCGTCCGGCGTTGCAAGCGGCATTACTCTTTTGCTGACAATCCCACTTCCGAATTTGTAATTATAACAAACTGTGACTGGTAAGGTTCCTTTAGCAATTATTTTTCCTTCAAGGATATCTGCAGCGGCATTTTGTGTGATAGAATCATCTTCATAGCACGCTACTAAATTTTTTGCATCGCAAAAGTTTTTAAGCGCGTAAGGATTTCCAAAATCGAACAGAATGGTTTTATAATTGGCAACATCTGCGCCCTGGATTTGTTTTATAAGATCTAATGCATAATCGCTGATGCCAAAGTTATTGTGCGGGTAGCGATTGTAATTGTGGAGGCCTATCACTACTGCCTGGTAGTGGTTTTTTATTAATTCCACGGTTGACGCGATTCGTGATGCATCTTCTTTGTAATCAAAATAAAAAGCATCAGCTTTTAAATCATGTTGCAACCTTGAAGCAAATGCATTGGCGCTGTCAATGCCAATTCCTACATAAGCGATTTTTTTATTGGCATCCGTAAGTGGAAAAAATTCTTTGTCCTTATTATTTAATATTGTGATCGCATTTTCGGCAACCAGCTTTTTCATTTCCGGAATTCCGTTATTCAAATCGAAAACCAAGTGGTCCGTATTTATTGGTTGCGCATTGGCCACACCATACATGTATTTATAGGCAAGTACTTTTTTGCATTTTGCATAGATATCGTTCCAGCTTAATTGATTACTGTCAATCGCCTGCCTGATTTTTGCAATAACTGAATCCACGTTTTCGGGAAGATCAAGTATGTCATTGCCTGCAATCAGCGATTGAACAGCGATTTGGCCTCCCGGAAAATATTTGGCAACGCCTTTCATGCCGAGCGCGTCAGTAATACTTAAACCATCAAAATGAAGCTTATCGCGAAGCAAACCCGTTACAGCTTTCTGTGATAAAGAAGTGGCCGTATTGGGCGTGGGGTCAATCGCTGGAACGTAAAGATGGGCCGTCATCACACTGGGAACGCCTGCGGCAAACATTCTTTTGAATGGATATAATTCTAATGAATCCAACTCGGCCATAGATTTATTGATCACCGGCAGATCCAAATGAGAATCAACCGAAACATCTCCGTGGCCTGGAAAGTGTTTGGCACAGGAAAGAACGCCTTCGGCCTGCATTCCTTTCATATATGCAACTCCAAATCTTGCTACTTTATATTTATTCTCCCCAAAGGATCGGTCATTAATTACCGGGTTATTTGGATTATTATTGATGTCAACAACAGGCGCGAAATTTACCTGGATACCCATGCGCTTGCATTGCCTGCCTACTAATTTTCCATATTGATAAATTAAAGAAGAATCATTAATGGCTCCCAGCATCATCTGGTGATTGAGTGGTGTTACACTGTCCAAACGCATGCCCAATCCCCATTCCCCATCAATGCAAACCATTAAAGGCGTTTTGGCGATGCTTTGAAAATAATTAATAAAATTGGCCTGCTTATCGGGTGTCCCCTGGAAAAGTACAATGCCACCGATGTTGTATTTCTTAATTGCTTCGGTAATCGCTGAATCATAGTAAACAGGCCCATCCTGGTTATAACTGCTTTCGCGCAAGATGATTAGCTGTGCGATCCTTTGATCGTCATTTAAAGAATTAAAAACGCTGTCGGACCAGTGTATAGCTGCATTTGGAGCTTGTGAAAATGCAATAAATTTAAGAGAGGTCAGTAAAAAAAAAGTGATAAGGATTTTTTTCATCAGAATCAGTAAAATATTGAAATAAGAATCCACAAGTTAACCAATAATGTTTTTTTTTAGCAAGAAAATTTATAAGGCGGATCACTGTCACCAAAGATTTTTAAAGGGCTCTTTCTGTTATTACAATTAATATGGAATTCTTATTTTTATTTCACAACCCTTTCCAGGTGCGCTTTTTATTGCCATTTCACCATTAAAGGAATTGATCCGGTTGATAATATTTGAGATCCCTATCCCTTGTCTTTCTTTAGTCATATCGAAGCCTTTGCCATTATCTTTCATGACAATATTCACATAGTTTGTGCAATTTTTTATTGCAATATTTACTTTGGTTGCTTTAGAATGTTTGGTAATGTTATTTACTTGTTCCTGCAGTATCCTGTAAATATTTAATTTTAAATCATCGTCTGAAAATTTGCCGTGTATATCGTATTCAAATTTGGATTTTATGCCTGCGCTTTTTTCAAGTAAATTTAAAAGGGTCGTAACCAGTTGTTTTAAGTCAACGTTTTGGAGAGGAGCTACGTGCTGATGGCTCAACGATCTGATTTCTGCGATAGCGTTGTCTAATAATTCCATTGGATACTTTAGCAATTGTTTTGCCCTGTCATTATCTTTAGTAGCTATTCCAAGATAAATCCTGGTACTGGCAAGGATCTGGTTTACGTTGTCGTGCAATTCCCGGCCGATATAAGTACGTTCTTTTTCCTGTGCAATGATGATAGCACGTGATATTTTTTTCTGTTCGAGCACTTTTTGTCCCAGTGCTTCCTGTTCCATTTTATGTAACGCTTCTTTTGCTAAGGTAAGCTGAGTAATATCAACCGCAGTTCCGATGAGGCATTTCTCTCCTTTAATTTCAATAGTCCATCCATTGAAATAAAAGGGAATTCTTTCGTTATCCTTGGTGTAAAAAGTAGCTTCTACTTTAGCTTTTCCTTTTTCAAAAACTTCTTCAATGGCTCGCTTTATAACTAATTTTTCTTCTCTTTCATAAAAATCAAGAGGATGTATCGCAGCTATTTCTTCATGGCTAAAACCGGAAACCGTTTCGACATTTTTATTCCACCGCAAAAATTTGCCATTTTTATCAAATAAATAAAACAGGCCCGGAAGGCTGTTGATAAGCGAATCGGATAAATTCTTTTCATTTTTTAATTGTGCTTCCGCCTTTTTATAATCTGAGATATCTCTTCCAAAGGAGGCAAAATAAGTTTTCCCGTCTATCTGCATTTCCGTTACCGTTAATTCAAGATCTATTATTTCACCATTTTTCTTTTTCTTCTTAGTGTCTAATAAAACGTTGCCTTTTTTGATTGCATCTCTAAAAATTTTTCTAATCTGTTTACGACTAAGACCAACAGCCAGGTCTTCAAAATTCATCTTTAGTAATTCGCTTCTCGTATAGCCGGTCGTTTTACAAAAAGACGGATTCACATCAATAAAATTGAGATCCTTGTCAGTTAAGGCAAAATTATCAAGCATCGTATCCAGTATCAAGGCATTCCGTTCAGCGAGCTTATTATAATCTTCGTCTCTTTTTTTTCGTTTGGTAATATTTCTAAACGTAATCGTAATGCCTTCGGGCGCCGGATAGATGTGGTTTCCAAACCATGATTTATGTAAGTCAGAATATTGTTCGTAATAAACATACTCCTGGTTTGCCATCGCTTTTGTGCAAGCTTCTTTTAGCTGCAGGCTGTTGATTTTAGGTAATTGGCTCCAGATAATTTTTCCAATCAGATTCTTGGCAGGCTGGCCGAGAACTTGTTCTGCCCGTTTGTTGATAAATGTGCAGTACCCCTTGTTATCCAGTGCTATCAACGGGTCTGAAATACGCTCAATAATATCTTTGAATTTATCGTCTTTACTATGAATTTGGTTTTTCTTTTTGAGAGTTACTTCATTCTTTTTTTGCATCAGTTAAAATCTTAATCGAAAAAATATTTTTCTCTGGATGATTGGAATTGTAGGAACGCAAAATTCACCAATTAATTTGTAAATTTGCACTCTTTTTTATTTTAAATAGGAAGACTTGTATAAGTGGTTGAATCCGTCCAGTAATGGTAGGAAAAGTTTGTAAGTTAAATCTGGTATTAAGGTTTTAAAATAATGGAGACTTGTCCGAGTGGTTGAAGGAGCACGCCTGGAAAGTGTGTATACGGGAAACTGTATCAAGGGTTCGAATCCCTTAGTCTCCGCATGAATTCTTTTTTTGTCTATATTC
>JBDTGD010000276.1:0-1625 GCA_039937595.1 Ginsengibacter sp.
AAGGCTTGTAAATTTCTCTCACAACATTCTCCGTATGTAATTGATTGTTTCGCTTCAATTCTTTACACTTATTAACAAGACATCCCAACAGCGATTCCATTCCCCGTTCTTTTATCAACGCCATGGCGGCTTTGAACGCTACAAATTCTCCGAGTTTGCTCATGTCTATTCCGTAACAATCAGGATATCTTATTTGCGGCGCGGAAGAGACCACAATTATTTTTTTAGGTCCAAGCCGGGAAAGCATCCTGATAATACTTTCGCGCAAAGTAGTTCCTCTTACAATGGAATCATCAATAACTACCAGCGTATCTATTCCTTTCCGCACAGTACCGTAAGTAACATCATAAACGTGTTGCACCAACTCGTTTCGGCTGTCATCTTCTGTTATAAACGTGCGGAGCTTTACATCCTTGATGGCTATTTTTTCCATCCGGATTTTCCGGTTTATCATTGCGGAAAGCTTCTCTTCGTCGTAGTCTTTTCCCCAGCTTAAAATTCTTTCTATCTTTATTTTATTCAGGTAATCCTCTGCCCCTTTTATCAATCCGTTAAAAGCAGTTTCCGCCGTATTTGGAATAAAAGAAAAAATAGTGTTCTTTAGATCGTGGTCTATCGTTTTAAGCACCCGTTCACTGAGATGATAACCCAGGGCAATTCTTTCACGGTAAATTTTTTCATCACTCCCTCTTGAAAAATAAATGCGTTCAAAACTGCACGCCTTTCTCTCCTTAGGTTCCAGAATTTGTTCAATGGAATATTGTCCGTCGGGCTGCACGATAAGCCCGTTTCCCGGCATTAGTTCTTTTACCTCATGTTCTCCCACATTAAAAACAGTACGAATAGCCGGGCGCTCACTGGCGGCCACTATTACTTCATCATCTATATAATAATAGCAGGGCCGTATTCCATGTGCGTCTCTCACTACAAATCCTTTACCATCGCCTGTGAGGCCGCCAAAAGTAAAACCTCCATCAAAATAGGGAACCGACTTTTTAAGAACACCTACGATATCTGTATTTTCCGGGTTGGCTTCATCAGCCTTTACTAAAAAATGATGGATCATATCCATCATAGCACCAAGATCACTGCCCCTGTCATTCTCATCGCGTGAACTATTTATAATGGCGAATAATTCGTCTTTATTAATAAGGTTAAAATTTCCTGCTAAAGCAAGGTTGCGCGCAGGAATTGTATTTCGTTGAATATAAGGATGGCAAAACAGGATATTATTTTTTCCCTGGGTGCCATATCGTAAATGACCCAGCATTAGTTCGCCGAGAAAATCTACGTGGCCTTTCATAAGACCTGCATGTTGCTCGATGTCAGAGTGATACTTTTTAAGTTCGTTTACCTGGTCTCCAATCCTGGAAAAAAGATCTGCAATTGCCTGGTTGGCAGTACTTCGCATTCTATGTAAAAAAGGATATCCCGGCTCTGTATTTAACTTTATAGTGGCAATTCCGGCGCCATCCTGGCCACGGTTGTGCTGCTTTTCCATGAGAAGATATAGCTTATTTAAGCCATATAAAACAGTGCCGTATTTTTGTTTATAATATGAAAAGGGCTTTCTTAATCTTATAAAAGCAAGGCCACATTCATGTTTTATTTCGTCGCTCATATTA
>JBDTGD010000277.1:0-3098 GCA_039937595.1 Ginsengibacter sp.
AAACTCAAAAATGAATTAGGCTGGAAACCCTCTTTGCAATTTGAGGAAGGACTGTCTAAAACGATTGACTGGTATCTTGCAAACGAAGAATGGCTGAAACAAGTAACGAGCGGAAATTATCAGAATTATTACGAACAACAGTATGGGAAATAATACCCACAATAAACCGCTTATTTTATGGCAAATGAAGAGCAATATGAACTTCTCAGGGGTACAGCAAGTGATGAAGAACTGGAAAAATACCGAAAATGTTTTTCTGAAAACGGCACTGAAAAGAGTATTGAACTTTTAAAATGGTTTCATCAGGGTAACCTTCCTCAATTGCAGGCAATCTATTACGCAATTGATAAAAACAATAGCCAGATTGCTGCTATTTACACTTATTTACCAGTAATAATGAAATGTATGGGTGCAACTGTAGTGGCCATGCAGTCTTTTGATACATTAACAGATTATAGACATCGGTCGAAAGGCCTGTTCGTTAGGCTTGCCTCCACATTGGAAAAAGAAGAAAGCTTAAAAAAGAATGAATTGGTATATGGATTCCCTAATGAGAATTCAGTACATGGTTTCGTGAAAAAATTAAAATTTACTTACTTTGGGGAAGTTCCTTTTTTAATAAAGCCATTGAGAATCTCTTACTTTTTGAGGAAATTATTCAGGCAAAAAGCAGCAGATACTAAGGAAGAGATCAATCTTAATATTGATGTCCCTAAAAAAAATTTATTAAAAAATAATTGCTCTATCACCTCCATTACACGATTTGGAGAAGACTATAATCTTTTATGGGGAAAAATAGCTTCTAAAATCAACATAGGAATCAATAGGGATGCCGCATATATGAATTGGAGATATATTGCCAAACCCGGCGAAAACTATTCAATCTATGGGTTTTATGAAACAGGAATTTTAAACGGAATCGTAATTTTTACTTTAAAGAATAAACACGATGGGAGAATCGGCTACCTTATGGAAATACTATTTGACACTGATAATATGCATGCCGGAAATGCCCTTTTAAGTTTTTGTTCCAAAACCTTAAGAAATAATAGAGCTGATTTAATTCTTGCCTGGTGCTTCTCTCATTCTTTCAATTATTTTTGTCACCGGAAAGCCGGTTTTTATAAACTCCCGGAAAAAATCCGGCCACAGAAACTTGGAATTATAACTAAAACGCTAAATAGTAGGCGTGCAGAAGATATTTACAATGTAAAAAATTGGTTTTTCAGTTACAGCGATTCTGACACGGTATAATCCTAAATCAGCCTTATTTCGGGGATAATACTGTTTCATTAATATGTTTCAAATTCCATTTCTACCCAAAGTTCTAAAGATATTAAATCATTAGTGCGGTTTTAAAAAAAATGATGCGCGCTACCAATAAATATGAAACTAATTTAATTGATAAATTATTATATATTGGGACAATATTTAAATAAAATTTAAGCCGATGAAAGGAATAATTTTAGCAGGTGGCAGCGGTACGAGGTTGTATCCCATCACAATGGGAATAAGCAAGCAACTCATGCCAATTTATGATAAGCCGATGATCTATTATCCACTTTCAACTTTGATGCTTGCGGGTATTAGAGAAGTTCTTATTATTACCACTCCCGAAGATCAACAACAATTTAAAAGGTTGTTGGGTGATGGAAAACAATGGGGATGTCATCTTCAATATGAAGTTCAGGAAAAACCTAACGGCCTCGCACAAGCATTTGTGATCGGAGAAAAATTTATTGGCGATGATGCAGTGGCTTTGGTTTTGGGAGATAATATTTTTTATGGAAGCCGCTTTTCTCATTTATTGCAACAATCTGCCAATCCTGACGGGGCGGTAATTTTTGCATACCCGGTAAGCGACCCTGAAAGGTACGGCGTAGTTGAGTTTGATAAAGATAATATTGCAATTAGCATAGAAGAGAAACCATCAAAACCTAAGTCTAATTATGCGGTGCCGGGCTTGTATTTTTATGATAATACCGTGGTAGAAATAGCAAAAAATATTGCTCCTTCTCCTAGAGGCGAATATGAAATAACAGATGTAAACCGGACATATTTAGAAGAAAAAAAATTAAAAGTAGCCGTACTTGATCGCGGATTTGCATGGCTCGATACCGGAACTTTTGAGTCGTTGCACGACGCAACAGAATTTGTAAGAGTGATAGAAAAAAGGCAGGGATTTAAAATTGGATGCCTTGAAGAAATTGCCTACCGGATGCATTTTATTAATAAAGAACAATTGATGGTTCTCGCAAAGAACTTTGAAAAAAGCGGGTATGGCGAATACCTGAAAAATATTGTGAAATAAGCTATGAGTTATTTTGTCCATCCTTCTGCTATTATTGATGAAAATTGTATCATCGGTGATGGCACTAAAATCTGGCATTTCAGTCACGTAATGCCAGGCGCAGTAATTGGCAGTAATTGCAACCTGGGACAGAACGTTGTTGTTTCACCAAAAGTGATTTTAGGAAACAATGTGCGTGTTCAAAATAATGTAAGTATTTATGATGGCGTTATTTGCGAGGATGATGTTTTTCTGGGCCCGAGTATGGTTCTCACGAATGTCATAAATCCACGCAGTGCTGTCAGCCGCAAAGATCAATATAAAAAAACCCTGATAAAAAAAGGAGCGAGTATTGGCGCTAATGCGACTATAGTTTGCGGAAATACAATCGGTGAATTTGCGTTTATCGGTGCGGGAACAGTTGTTACAAAAGACGTGCCTGCTTATGCTTTAATCGTTGGAAACCCAGGCAGGCAGCAGGGTTGGATGAGTGAATACGGACATAAATTGAGTTTTAATTCGACAAATATTGCAGTGTGTCCGGAGAGTAAACAGGAATATTTATTAGAGAATAGCATGGTGAGAAGAATAAAATAATTTTCCAGTAAAGAGGTAAATACAAAATGAAAATTGTAGGAAAAGATTCGTTCACTGTACGAGCTTTACGAAAACATAAAAATAAAATAATGAAGAATTTTGCATTGATAGGCGCAGCAGGGTATATTGCACCGCGCCACATGAAGGCGATAAAAGATACAGGAAACAAGCTGATAGCCGCTTTAGACAAAAATGATTCCGTGGGGATATT
>JBDTGD010000278.1:0-10402 GCA_039937595.1 Ginsengibacter sp.
AATAATTCCAAGGAAAAGCCCAAAAAGCGCAGGTTTTAATGTTTTAGTAAATTTCTTCATGTTAATTCTTTTTAAAGTAAATTTGAATATAGGCCAAATCTACAATAACAAGATCAATTAATAATCATTTTCAAGTTTTTTTTTTTAACATTACACAATAAAAAATAATTACTGACGTTGCGGTCTTTTATTTTAAAATTTGAAAATGCTTTAGCTTTTGAATCTTGACTAGAATATAGACTGATATGTAAGTTAGAATGATGATTAATTTTGTCTTTTGCAAATCGAAAAATAAAATCCTATTCATAAAAACGATTAAAAGAAAATGAATTATTCCCCAAACACAGACAGGTATTCTAAAATGCAGTATAGAAGATGTGGTGACAGCGGTATTAAATTGCCATTAATTTCTTTAGGGCTTTGGCACAACTTTGGAGAAATTGATGATCTTGAAAGCCGTAGTAAAATTTTACAAACTGCATTCGATAATGGCATCACCCATTTTGATTTAGCCAACAATTATGGTCCACCTCCCGGCGCTGCCGAAGAAACATTCGGAAAAATATTTAAAAACAATTTTAAAAAGTTCAGGGATGAATTAATTATTTCCACCAAAGCAGGATATACAATGTGGGAAGGCCCATACGGAGATTTTGGCTCTAAAAAATATTTAGTCGCAAGCCTTAATCAAAGTTTAAAAAGAATGGGTTTGGACTATGTAGATATTTTCTACCATCATCGACCTGATCCCGACACACCATTAGAAGAAACCATGTCAGCGCTTGATTTAATGGTAAAGCAAGGCAAAGCATTATATATAGGTATATCAAATTATAAGCCGGCAGATGCCGCAAAAGCAATAAAAGTACTGAAAGACTTAGGCACTCCCTGCTTGATTCACCAGGCAAGATATTCCATGTTTGAACGTTGGGTTGAGGAAGGATTATTAGATTTATTGGGAAAGGAAAAAGTAGGTTGCATTACATTTTCTTCATTAGCACAAGGATTATTAACTAACAAATACTTAAACGGTATCCCAAAAAATTCAAGGGCCGGCCGAAATCTTAAAAACGGTGCTATTACCGGTGCCCAAATAACAGAAAGGATTATTGAAAAAGTAAAATTACTAAATGAACTTGCAAAAAAGCGCGATCAATCCCTTGCGCAAATGGCGCTTGCATGGATATTAAAAGATAACAGAATTACCTCAGTAATTCTTGGGGCCAGCAAGCCAGCACAGGTGACAGATGCTATTAATGCGATAAAAAATTGCCACTTTTCGAAAGTAGAATCGGATAAAATTGAATTCATCTTGAAAAAGTAAATTCTTCAATATGTCTTCAAATAAAATCTTGGCAATTAGCAGCTCAAGAGTTGGAAATTCAGGGTATCTTGAATCTGCAATTCCTTTAATAGAAAGTTTTCTCGGCAGTAAATCAACAAAAATCGCCTTTTTACCTTTCGCTTCGGCTGAAACTAATTATGAAGAATATACTTTTAGAGTAAAGAAAGCATTTAATAACCTGCCATATATAGTAGAAACGGTTTTACCCGAAAATGCAAAAGACGTTATTACGAAAAGTGATGTGTTAATGACCGGTGGTGGAAACACGTTTAAATTATTACACGATATTTATCAATTGGATATTTTTAATACTATTCGAAAGAAAGTAAATTCAGGCACTCCTTATATAGGGTGGAGCGCCGGCGCTAATATCACTGGCTTAACAATCGGAACTACCAATGACATGCCTATAATACAGCCCCAATCTTTTAACGCCCTGGGATTCTTTCCTTTTCAGATCAATCCACATTATATTAATCAAAAAAAGAAAGGATTTAATGGAGAGACCAGGGATGAAAGATTGAAAGAATTTATGATGCTGAATCCAGGGATATCCATTGTTGGTCTGCCAGAAGGAACAGCATTACAATTATCTAAAAATCATTTGAAATTTATCGGGAATGAGCCAGGTATTTTATTTCATCAAAAAGATAATTCCGGGCAATTCTTTCGTGAAGATATTTCTTCAACAGTTGATTTGTCTTTTTTATTGTAATTAATTTTCAATAATTTTTGCTGTGAATAAGTAATTCAAAATAAAATAATAGTGGAATTCAGGTTGAATAATGCTTTGTTTCGATACCATTAAACAATCCGTCATTTTTATTTCAATTACTTTTAATTTTGCATTATGATGCTTCTATGGATTAATATTATCAAAAAACCCATCTAAATCATTTGTGATAAGTTCTTCGTCACGCAAATCGATAAAGTAATCAAACTTCTTTCCTTTTTTCGTTTTTTACATTAAAACATAACATAAATCTATTTAAGAGATTTAGTCAATCAACCATCACAAACAGTTCATTCCAAATTAACATGAAAACAATTATAGAACCTTTCAAAATAAAATCTGTTGAACTTATTCATTTTACTACCAGGGAGCAGCGGGTCAAAATAATAAAAGAAGCTTTTTACAATCCTTTTTTAATCCGGGCTGATGATGTATTGATTGATCTTCTTACAGATAGTGGTACCAGCGCAATGAGTAGTGCCCAATGGGCCGGAATTATGCTGGGCGATGAATCCTATGCGGGAAGCAATAGTTTTTATCATTTTGAAAAAACCGTCCAAGATATTACGGGTATGCCCATTATTATTCCAACGCATCAGGGACGTGCTGCCGAAAAGATACTTTTTACCGTAATAGGAGGAAAGGGAAAATACATTATAAGCAATACTTTATTTGATACTACCCGCGCTAATATAGAGTATTCTGGAGCAGAGGGTATAGATCTTCTCTGCCCCGAAGGAAAAATACCCTCTCTGGTAGCACCTTTTAAAGGTAACATGGATGTTGCGGCTTTTGAAAAATTTATTCACGAAAACGGGAGCGAGAATATTCCTCTTTGTATTATTACCATTACAAACAATTCGGGTGGCGGACACCCAGTAAGCATGCAAAATATTAAAGAAATAAAGTCGTTATGTAAAAAAAATAATATTCTTTTGTTTATTGATGCTTGCAGATTTGCAGAAAACTGTTATTTTATAAAAATCCGTGAAAAAGAATACGCAAATACCTCCATTTCTGAAATCGCGTATGAATTATTCTCGTATGCTGACGGTTGCACAATGAGTGCTAAAAAAGATGCTTTTTGCAATATAGGAGGTTTTCTTGCCCTGCATTCTGAAGACCTTGCCACGAAATGTAGAAATTTATTGATTATAACTGAAGGATTTACTACTTATGGAGGGCTTGCAGGCAGAGATCTGGAAGCTATTTCTATCGGCCTAAAGGAAGTGATGGAAGAAGATTATCTGCATTATCGTATCAGAAGCATCGAATATCTGACGGAAAAATTGGCCGCTGCCGGTGTGCCTGTCATGCAGCCCGGCGGCGGACATGCAGTGTATCTGGATGCTAAAGAAATGTTGCCGCACATTTCACTAAATCAATATCCCGCGCAAGCTTTGGTAGCGGCGTTATATTTGGAAGGAGGGGTAAGAGGAGTTGAGATCGGTTCTCTGATGTTTGGCAAATATGATTCTGGTGGAAATTTAATTCCTGCGGCTATGGAATTAGTGCGTCTTGCCTTACCGCGAAGGGTTTATACACAAAGCCATATTGATTATGTAGCTGAAGTAATAATTGAGGTCTTTAAAAACCGCAAAAAAATTAAAGGATTAAAGATAGAATACGAAGCCCCGATTTTGAGACATTTTACTGCTAAATTGAAGGAAATAAAATAATTGTTTATATTAGTGAATTGAAACTAACAACTCATGCGAAATATAATTATTAAATTCTCGTCTTTTTTACTCCTGTTATTGGGATTGTATAATTTATTTATCGCGGTGTCGCTATTATTTTATTCTCCTGAATTTAAAAAGGCAGAAGGAAATTTCATTTATTTTATAATATTTATCAATGTACTTAGTGCAATTATATACATGGTCGGATCTTTTGGGTTTTTTAAAGAAAAAGCATGGACCATAAGTTTTTTATTCTTCTCTACTCTCATACTTGTTGTTTCTTTTACGGGACTGTTAATTCATGCTCTAACCGGTGGAAGCTATGATGAGAAAATAATAATGGCAATCACTTTTCGCACCTTCATTACATGTGTTTTTACCGGCGTAGCCTGGAAATATTTATCCAAGAAAATGGAATTACCTGCTTATTAATTGAGAAATTTTTCAAAGCTTACATGGGTGCACTCAAGTTACTACGATTGAAAGAACAGGGTGCATATCATGCTCCTATCATTTTTTGTGCCTATTAATTTTATTACAATAACTTATTAAATCCGTCTTGTGATAATTTTTTTCAAGAAATAGATCGTGAAAACACGAGATAAAGTATAATAAATACAATATCTAAAATCTTTGGACGAGCAAACACTGGCGGAGATGCTTCTTGACCAACAGGCGCATCAATATCTGGAATTGCACACTTGTATAATTTGTTTGTATACCAATCTGTCTGATCCTCAGCAATAAAAAATTATCCATTATCTTGCACCGATTTTAAATCTACAATCCGCAATATCAATTTATGCTTCCAAAGTTTAAACGCATTCTGCTAAAGCTCTCCGGTGAATCTTTAATGGGTGATAAAAATTTTGGACTCGATTCAGCAGTGTTATCTCAATATGCACAGGATATAAAACTCATTACAGAACTTGGCGTTCAGGTGGCGGTAGTAATAGGCGGTGGTAATATCTATCGTGGCATGAACGAAGCTGAAACTGGCATCGAAAGAGCTCAGGGAGACTATATGGGCATGCTGGCCACTGTTATCAACGGTATGGCTTTACAAAGCGCTCTCGAAAGAGCAGGCGTGTACACAAGACTGCAAAGCGCCATTAAAATGGAGCAGATAGCAGAACCATATATTAGGCGCAGGGCTATCAGGCATCTTGAAAAGGGAAGGGTTGTTATTTTTGGCGCCGGCACGGGCAATCCTTATTTTACAACTGATACCGCGGGATCATTAAGAGCAATAGAAATAGGTGCTGATGTTATCTTAAAAGGTACACGCGTAGATGGGATTTATTCTGCAGATCCCGAAAAAGACAAGCTAGCTAAGAAATACGAGACAATTACTTTCAGTGAATGTATTTCACGGAATTTAAGAGTAATGGATATGACGGCGTTTACTTTATGTATGGAAAACCAACTTCCCATCATTGTTTTTGATATGGATACGCAAGGCACATTACTTCGCGTTATAACGGGAGAAAAAGTCGGCACTTTGGTTACTGGATAATTTGTATTATACTTGCATTTACTAAAACGGTTTATACCCTTCCCGGGAAAATAAAAACCGGAGAAAAATCCTTTGAAAATCCCTCCCCACGGAACATATACTTATTTCAGAGTTAAAAAAAATCTTTATGTGGATTTGGTGGGTTATTTCATTAATAGTTTTAATTGCGTGTTTCATTTTCGCCTATCGTATGATAGTCAGCAGTTTTGACTATTTGCCGGAAGGCAAAAAGCATCTCTTTATTTTCGGACATAACGCTACGGCAGAAAAAAGTTCTGCAAATTCTGCAAAGGAGGAAATAATTTGGGATTTAAAAAATCAATTAAAAAAGGTGGAAGAAAATGCCTCTTTTTATGACATACAATTTTCCAAACTCCAACAACGATTAAAAACATTGGAGGTACAACAAATAAACCAGCAACAGAACAACTCAAAGTTTGAGGATGAAGAAAATTGGAAAGAACTTTATTATGAAGAAAATGAAGTAAAAGAAAAATTAGAAAACGAGTTGGATATAGCTCAACAAAAACTTACAAAAGCCGAAAATAAACTAAATTCAATTGTAGAAAATAAAATTAGTTCTGTCGCTTTGCAGAGTGAATACGATGCAAGATTAAACGACATATTATCCATGCAGGACTATATCGGCACACTTCAAAGAAAAATAGAAGCCTCCGCTGAACGAGAGAGAGAATTGGAACAATTGCTCATTGCTGAGAATCATATTAAAAATCAATATGAACAATTGAAACACGACTACACAAGGTTACAAATAGAAAATGAAGACCTCCGAAAACAAATAGTGGAAATGGATAAGCGAGAAAGGGATGTCGAAATAAATATCGTAAAACTAAATGATCTGGAACGGAAACTTTCGGCTTACGAAGAAGAGAAATCCATAATGATCGCCACTCTGGAGAAAATCGTACAGCAAAAAAAAACTTTTGCATCTTGAAAAAAATCATCCTGGTACAAACCAATATCGTAACTTATGTCAGCAACTGATCTAATCTTACGTCAGCACTTAATCTCACTTTCTTATAAGTAATCTGGTTTAATCTTTTCAAATAGAAAGTATTCTTTTGAAAATATTCTTCTTTTCAGATCGATTGGGCTGTTCAGAATCGTCTTTTTTAGCTATAAATTGTGTAATTCCAAACTGAAGAGCCGTACCTAATGCTTTTTTTACCAATCCAGCCGATTTGCCAACTACAAGTTTTCGAGAAAAATAACCGACTCCCAGCCCCAGCGCTACTTTTAAAAGATTATGCTTTAGCGCGGACGATTCCTGTACTTCACGCAAGGTGTTTTTTAAGATATTGGTTGGCTTAAGACCGTCTAGTATTTCATGAAATTGATCCTGAAGATCTTGTTCCATTAACCTCCTTTTACTTTCGAGCCTCTTAATAGCGCCACTTAGATCAGATGTATTGTTGACAGTTTCCATAATCTCAACCCCTATGTCTTCTGTATTCATTTCCAGCAAAATTTATCTTCATGAATTAATCTAATAACTCTTTTATAAGTTTATCACTTATGGATGTTTTCAAAAACTTATTTCTGCCCGAATAGAGAATAAGGCCGATAATGATATAAATTCCCCCCATTATAAAAAAACCATAATAAGTATGACCAAGCCATTCTCCCAGAAGTAACGCCAATGCAATTGTTACGCAGATCACCACAAGAAAAAGAAGCACCAGTAAAACAATTATCACTGTCAAAGTGGAAAAGAAATCAGATACTTTACGAATGCCTTTTAATTTGAACAGATTCAGCCTAACATCAGCATACTCCTTTAGTTTATAAAATAACTCCTCGACATTGGTTTGTTTATCTTCCATCAATAAAAATATTTTATCACCGCGAAAGTCTATTCTCTACAAAATAAAACAAACTTACGAGTTGATTGGTTTTGGATTTCTAATATCGTCTTTCATGGCATCTGCTTTTTGTCTTGCCTGGTTGACAATATCTTTTCCCATATCTTTTCCTTCAGAAACAAGGCTCGATAATTTCTCCTTGGCAGCATCGTACTTATCTGAAATAGTATCAGTAAATTCATTGTATTTATCTTTTACACTACCTGCTACATCAGATCCCTTTTCAGCTATCTTTCTTCTCGTTTCTGTACCCTTATCCGGTGCAAATAAAATTCCTATCACAACACCTGCGGCAGCGCCTGCCAATACACTTGCTAATACTTTACCTGAATTCATAATTTTAATTTTTTAAGTTTTAGAAATATTATTAGTTATTATCTAGTAATACTGTATGATAGACAAAATACGTTGCCAAGAAACAAAACACCCCTAACGAATCTCTGGAACTCTTTACCATTAAAGGTTTGACCCAAAACAAAAATATTTTAATATTAATTTTATGTAAAAAAAATGAGTAAAAATTTTCCCACAATGTGGTTTTATTAAAAATCATTAGGCGTTTAATTATTAGCCTAAATCAATTTCTGTATTATCTCCAATATTGAGTGATCGGGTTTTTCCAATAATCTCTGTATCATTCCCAATAAGTGAGTCATCCAGCATCACGTCATATAATTTGGAAAAAGACCCAATTATAGAAGCCTTAATAATGGAAGAATGAACAATTGTGTTTTCGCCCATAGCTACGTGAGGACCTATGATTGAGTTTTTAATATCGCACCCCTCGGCGATACTCACTGGCGGAATAAAAATCGTATTTTCAAAATTATTTGGCTCCGCGATCTTGCCCCCGAATTTTTGAAGAAGAATTGCATTCGATTGCAACAAAGATTCTTTTTTGCCGCAATCAAACCAATTTTCCACTTTGAATGATTTGAATTTTGACCCGCCCGCTATCATACATTCCAATGCATCGGTAAGGTTGAATTCATTATGGCTCTTAATACCATTATTTATTATGGTGGAAAGGCACTCGAATAATAATTTTGAATCTTTAATCTTATAAAGTCCCACCAATGCCATATTCGATTTTGGAATAGCGGGCTTCTCCACCACCTTGAGAATAAAACTTTCGTCATCAATTTCTGCCACACCAAAACTCCTCGGATCATCTACTTTTTTTACGCCCAGCATAGAATAGGGTGAGTTAAGAACATCTTTGATATCGTATTCACAGATAGTGTCGCCCAACGCAATAAATACTTCATCATCACCTATTATTTTTCTGCTGAGATCAATGGCGTGTGCCGTTCCCTTCCTAATGTTCTGATAAATAAAATGGCAAGTGAGGTCGGGATATTTTGCTTTGATATAATCCTGAATTTTTTCTCCGAGATAGCCCACTATAAAAACGAACTCGTTGATACCTGCTTCATGTAATTGGTCCACATTGATACTTAGTATCGTTTTGCCCGCCAGCGGAATAAGCGCTTTGGGCTGCGTGTAAGTATGTGGGCGTAATTTAGTGCCTGCACCTGCTACAGGAATAATAGCCTTCATTTTTAATGTAAGTTTATCTATAGTCTTTAAAAAGGGATGTGAATATAGCGAATGTTTTGTTATCAGATATTCCAGATCATTTTTAGATAGGTAATCAGCAAAGCAACAAATAATGGAGAATCTTATTTAATCATTTATTAATGAATAATGCGGAATGGAAAATTAGCAACGCACCAAAAGGTATTGGGATAACTTGTTAATCAATCATATCCGAACTCCCCAACTTTTTTGTAGGTTTGCGAAAAATTTATTTAATGCAACGAGATACGCAGATTTTTGATATTATAAATAAAGAATTGAACCGCCAGCGCGAAGGAATTGAACTAATTGCTTCCGAAAATTTTACTTCATTACAGGTGATTCAGGCTATGGGTAGTGTACTTACCAATAAATACGCAGAGGGCTATCCCGGAAAAAGATATTACGGCGGTTGCGAATTTGTAGATGAATCAGAACAGTTGGCAATTGATCGTTTAAAACAAATTTTTAATTGTGAATACGCTAACGTGCAACCTCATAGTGGTGCCCAGGCAAATTTTGCAGTATTATTTGCCGTGTTGAAACCTGGTGATAAAATTTTAGGTCTCGATCTTAGTATGGGTGGCCATCTCACTCACGGGTCACCGGTAAATTTTTCAGGCAAATTATATGAACCGCATTTTTATGGAGTAAAAAAAGATACCGGTTTGATAGATTACGAAATGCTTGAACAAAAAGCAAGAGAAATAAAACCCAAAATGATCATTTGTGGTGCTTCTGCTTATAGCCGCGACTGGGACTATGCACGTATTAGGAAAGTAGCTGATGAAGTAGGCTCTTTCGTTTTTTGTGATATGGCGCATCCTGCCGCTTTGATTGCAAAAGGATTGCTGAATTCTCCATTTGAACATTGTCATTTTGTTTCTTCGACCACTCACAAAACCTTGCGTGGGCCGCGTGGTGGAATTATCATGATGGGAAAAGATTTTGAAAATCCGTTTGGATTAAAAACACCCAAAGGAGAAACAAGAATGATGAGTCACCTGATTAATATGGCTGTTTTTCCAGGCACACAGGGTGGCCCTTTGGAACATGTAATTGCAGCAAAGGCCATTTCTTTTGGAGAAATATTGACTGATGAATTTACCACATACGCAAAACAAATACAAGTAAATGCGCAGGCAATGGCAAAAGCATTCAACGAAAAAGGATACGATATAATAAGTAATGGAACCGACAACCACTTGATGCTTATCGATCTTCGCAATAAAAATATCACCGGCAAAAAAGCCCAGGAAACACTCGACAAAGCTGCAATTACTTTAAATAAAAATGCCGTTCCCTTCGACGATAAAAGCCCTTTTGTAACTTCCGGGATTCGCGTAGGCGTGCCGGCAGCTACTACAAGAGGAATGAAAGAAAATGATATGAGTATAGTAGTAAATTTTGTGGATACCGTATTAATGAACCTCGATAATGAAAAAATAATAGGTTCTGTAAAAAGCGACGTGAAAGAATTTATGAAACAATTTCCATTGTATCCGGAATTGGGCTAATACCTTTCGGTTGTAAATAGAATTATTTTTTGAAATAAGATAAAATTTAAATTGTACTCTTTACTTTCGTACCATAAATTTTTATCATGATACAGCGCGTACAAACTCTTTGGATGATACTGGCAGCGATTGCTATTTTTCTTACTAT
>JBDTGD010000279.1:0-3211 GCA_039937595.1 Ginsengibacter sp.
CGGTTGGAAAATATTTGGGCTATGCCATCCAATGAGAAGAATTTTTTCATGAGGCCGGGATCGAAATTAGCGGCGTTGACCCACGTGTATGCAAGCGCAAGAAGCGCTATCACTATGCCCGTGACAAACTTATCATATCCACGCCAGAAAGGGCTTAGAAATATAATTATAATCCACCCGACGGCGGCAATGCTGCAGGTAATTAAAAAAATTGTATCTGGTGTCATCGTAATTTAAATAGTGGATAAATAATTAATGGCGGTAATGGAAGGGAAAAAGAAATAAGCCCCGCCCTTCGTAAAAACAACTTTTTTAAGTCCCGTAACATACTTATTTACGGGTTTACCGGGAATGGTAAAATTTTGTTCTGTGCCGGGTAGAGGATTTTCCTTTACGCCGCAGATAGGGTCAGGATCATTGTATAGTTGTTTGAATTTTGGATAGTTTGCCCAGGTGTATTGAATAAATTCGAACTGCCTTGATATATCTGTATTAAAGCACGTGAACATCAGGCCAACTTCACCATTGGGAGAATGATTGAGTGGTGAACCTTCATAGGGATCGCCATACAACCGTGCACGCCGTATAATGCGGTGGCGGCGTGTAAGCCTTATTGATTCCTTTACACCGTTATCTTCAAAATTATCTCTTGGGTTTGTTCTGCGCAAATGAGAACCAAACGGGCATTTTAATCCGTCAGCATCATGATCAGTATAAAAAAAATTATCATCGTCACTGAGTCCGCCGGGATCCGCATCCGGGTATTTTACAATTGGCGCGCCACTCGGCCATCGTCCTACCATTTGGGCCGCGAGCTTATTACTTGCATCAACATTCACCGTACCGTCTTCATTTTTTGTCTGGTCGTTTATAAAGCTCCAATAAGTATCTACGTCTTCTTGTAACTGGCGCATTACCATGTAGGTGCCATTTCTTCCGAGGTCCCGTTTTCCACTGCCTGAAGCATCAAAAGGTAGTAGCGTAGTTTCACCTTGAAGCGTTGCAAGAACAGGTGTATCAGGATATACATTGTATTCGTTTTTATAGCCCATTATAAACTCACCCGCATTGATATTATGTTCAGGTGGTCCCTCTCTGCCGCTTCCCTGAATAGTAGGTTGTGATATGCCATCGCGAAAACCAAAGTGTTCTTTGTTGTAGGGCAACGTTTGCCCATCCAAAGAAAAAACTTCTTTTAGTCCGGAAGAAATATATTGTTGCTTTAACTGGTCTGCATAATTCAGCGCAATTTCTTTATTGGCACCAAAAACCATCAGCAAAATATGAACCTCTTCATTATTAGAGCCGCCCCAGCGCCAGTTAACGGGCGCGCTGCTTTCAAAGTCACCAAGTAATCTTTGCCGGTGCTCCGTAGCCATCCCTTCGCGAAATTCGCGCGTGAAGTTGTCGAGGTTTTCCTGCGCCAATCCGAGCGCCTTTAAACCTGGCGAAGTGAAAGCAAAATTTAAACAATGTGTAGTGGGGTGGTGCGTCACGCTTGTTATATCTGCCACATTATTTTTCAGAAATTTTTTTGCCAGTGCAGGTTCTGTAACATTAAGCATTACATAGCGTGAATACATCATGTATTTGTAGCCTCGTACTATATATCCCTGTATATCTTTTAATTCTAATTCCATATAAACCGTTTTAAAATCTATTTAAAAATTGTTGTGCCTGTTTCTCATTAAGGTCTTTGAATAATTCATTTCGTATGTTGGAGTTATTGATAATATTTTTTATGGAAAGATGAGGGTAAGCGCAATACCAAACGGCAGTCGGTATTTGAAAATAACGGCTCCACGCTAAGAAATGCTCTTCATCATAAGCACCTCTCGAAAATAGAAATTTGGTTCGCGGAAACTTCTGCGTGTTACTCCAGATACCTGTCAATCCCCATCCTGATTTATCAATAAAGTCGCCGAGGTATTGCTGCCAGCTCCCATCAAAATTGCTGAAGAAAAGCATTCGTTTTTGATTATCAATCATAATCCAACGTGCAAAATGTATGGTAGGTATGCCCATCAGTTTTCCATTAACAAATAAATAACTGATGAGCGCTTTTGCAAATAACATCAAACCTTTAAGTGTGATAAGCCTTATTTGCCCCGGCTTCATTATCAATACTTGTGTAAACTGATTTTGATTTTGGAGGTCTTCATACGCTTCCAGTTTTTTTATGTGGGCTTCATCAACCTGGCTGGGCGAAAGCCCGAGCTGCTCATCTTTTGGTTCTAAAAAGAAACTAATAATAAGCACCCAGATAATAATGAATGGCAATAAAATCAATAGAATAATCCCGAGTAAAGCCATGCCCAGCCATTTTATTACCGGTATTTTGATAGAGTCCGTGGCCCATCCAAAACCCGGGCTCGCCAATACGTTCTCTTTTATAGCATAGTGAATTTCAGTTGCAGATTTATTGTTCCAGGTACCGGCTTTGGTGAAGTTCCAGATATGATTTCTTAATTCGTTCTCCCGTATTATTTCCGGTAATGTTCTGCCAGGTGCACCCACAAAAAATGCAGATGACTTCACCCGCCATTGTGAAAAATAATTTCTCCTGCTTTCTGGTGTTCTTTCATTGGGTGCGGGATAGCCTTCACAATGTGAATACATGTCATCAAAAAACTGTGCGCATTTTGTTGAAAGGTCTGAAAGATGTTGACCTTCATCACCATCAAAATCAGAAGAGAAAACCAAGCGCACTCCTACGTCCGGCTGTGGTCTCCCATCTGCATCTTTGGGTTCCAGCAATATCCATCTTGCATAGTGTATCGTGTTGAGGTCTTCAAATTGCTGAGGCAAACCATTTATAATGTCGTTCCTTATTTTCGTCAGCAACGCATCAAGATTATCATGTTCCCCGTTCCTAACTGGTGTTACGAGCGTTAAGGGATTTTGGCGAATCATTTTTTGGGTTATTAGTTTATTCGGTTTTTAGTTAATTAGTTTATTAGTTTCTTTTTCAGGGTTGCCAACCTTTTGAAGGTTGGCAACCCTCATGCTATCGGGATAACCAATTAATCAAAAGCAACTACAAAATTATTGGGGAAGGGCCCTGCTTTCAAACCTATTCCCTGGCCTGTTCTTCCTTTCTCCCTTCTTACATTTTTTAATCTTAAAACCGCCGCAGTAAATTCTGAAATGGTGACTGCATTGATGTATTTGCCATAACATTCATGAAGGCCAAAACCGTAATTCATATAAA
>JBDTGD010000280.1:0-17014 GCA_039937595.1 Ginsengibacter sp.
TTTACATACAGTTTTTTGTCAATGAACTTTCCCCAGATATCACCGTAAAGCCATTTATAGTTATCTCCCTCCGGTTTAGCGCCTGTTCCATTTGCCACCATTAAATCATAGCCAAAGTTTTGTGATTTTGGATCAAATTTTCCCTGTAAAGCGGCTCCGAAATCATAAGAAGGAGTGCCACGAAAATCAATAATCGTCTTTTCAACAGAGCGATAGCCCCATATTGGTTCTGAAGATAATGAAAAGCCCGGGGTTGATACCTGGCCAAGCACAAGATCAGTACCTTTCCAGATTTCCTTCCAGCGTACATTTGCGAGCTTTATATAAAAAGCCAGTTTATTATCGGTCAAGGCTTCGCCGCTGGTTGCTCCATTAGCAGCTTCAATTAATAATTCAGCAGAAAATTTCCTGGAGATATTATAATTATAGCCTAGATAAATTCGACGAAACTGAAATGTATTCCTGCTTTTCGGGATACCGGTATATTGGTTGCCACTGCCCCTATTCAGAGTATCAGTATGGGTTTTATAATAATAATCGCCGAATGCATATCCCCATAATCTGCCTGAATTAGGGCTGCCTGCTTTAAATGCAGAGTCTGAATTCATGGCGAATTGGGCTTTCAGGGAATTACTTAAAAAGAATCCTAAACAAAAAATAAAAGCAAAGAGTAATCGTTTTTTTGCAACCATAAAGCGTTTGTTTTATTTGATTGCAAAGGAATAAATCTGTTATTTCCTGAATGTTACCTTAATATTACCTTAATGTTAAGTCTTACGAGAATTATGAAGCCGGATTGGAGAAAATCAACTTTTTACCAATGTCAAATGAAGCTTCGCGCTTGTGGCTATCGACTTCAATTCTTTTGGACCGTTATTTTCTTCCTGCTCAATTTTATAATCCGAAAGAAACCAAAAGTAAAAAACCGGGCTTCCTTCAATTGAAGGGAGAATCGTAAATTTGCCGCCTGATAAAAACCAAATCATTTTTTCAGGAAAAATTTAAAAATTATGAAGTTTCTCAATTTTATTATAAAATACCGGCTATTATTAGGAGCTATTTTTCTGGTGCTTGGCATTGTTGTAAATATTGAGGCAGGCTTTTGGCCTTCATTTGTGTTGTATTTAATTGCGCTGGTATTGGTTGTTGGGCATTTTCTTTTTGGGCCGATGCGGCTTATTCAAGGGTATATGGAGGATGGAGATATGGCAGGAGCGCAAAAGGTAATTGATTCCATTTGGTTTCCTGGGTTATTGATTAAGCCCGTTCGTTCTGTTTATTTTACATTGAAAGGAAACCTGGCTATGGCCAACCAGGATTTTGACAGTGCTGAAAAGCATATGAAAAAAAGCCTCAGCCTGGGATTGCCTATGAAAGAAGCAGAAGGTGCTAACAAATTGCAACTCGGTATGCTCGCCATGCAAAAAGGAAATATTCGCGAAGCTGAAAATTACATCCGCCAGGCTATCCGCTCCGGTCTGCCTGATAAAGAAAATGCCGCCGCCGCTTATCTGCAGTTATCTTCTATTATGATCAACAAAAGAGAATTTCGAGCTGCGAAAGAATATTTCAGAAAAGTAAAAGCACTAAAGCCGACGACTCCTCAAATTGTAGACCAGGTAAAGCAAATGGAAAAGTACATTACCAGGATGCCAGGCTAAAGGATGATTATGCCTTTTCTTTATCAAAATCAAGAACTACAGAATTGATACAATAACGTACACCTGTAGGCGGAGGCCCATCTTCGAATACATGGCCCAGATGAGAATGGCATTTGCCGCATTCTACTTCAGTACGTTTCATTCCAAAAGAAGTATCAGGAAGATAAATCAGGCTTTCTTTGCTGATGGGTTCGAAAAAGCTCGGCCAGCCGCAACTGCTATTAAATTTCCCGTCACTTTTAAATAATGGATTGCCACACACCGCGCATTTGTATGTTCCTGGTTCGCTATGCTGGTAATATTTTCCTGTTCCGGGCCTTTCAGTACCTTTTTCCCTGGCTATATGATAAACGTCTCTCGGTAAAATTTTTTTCCAATCTTCATTACTCTTTTCCAGGATTTGATCGTCATCGTGTTTTCCTGTTTCCATATTATTTTTTGATCTTAATAGAAATAGATAGATAGTTTTTACTTCAGAGTAAATTTAGGCAAAGCAATTTTTATGAAATGCTAAAAAAAATGCAGATTTTTCCGCAAGCAGCGATTTTTTTCAAGTTGCTTCCATTATATTTGATGCTCACAAGGATTATAAAACTAATGTTCAATCTCATCTTATTTGGTCCGCCGGGCAGTGGCAAGGGTACTCAGTCAGAAAAACTGATTTCAAAATATCATTTGAAACATCTTTCTACGGGCGATTTATTACGAAGTGAAATTTCAAATAAAACCCAGTTAGGATTGGAGGCAAAACGGTACATGGATAAAGGCAGTTTGGTACCTGATGAGGTAGTCATTGGTATGATTAATGATGCATTAGATAATAATCCGAAGGCAGATGGTTTTTTATTTGATGGTTTTCCGCGCACTGCTGTGCAGGCCGAAGAATTAGATAAATTATTAACCCGTAAAAAGACTTGCATAGATGTAATGCTTGCATTAAAAGTGAGCGAAGATGAACTAATAAAAAGATTGATAAAACGCGGAGAAACCAGTGGCAGGTCTGATGATACCAATGAACAAATAATCCGGGCGCGAATTGAAGAATATCATAAAAAAACTGCAGCAGTGGCCGACCATTATCAAAAGAAAGATAAAGTAGTAATGGTGAAAGGAGAAGGTAGCGTTGATGATATTTTCGACAGGCTCTGCAAAGAAATGGATCGGTTGAAGAAGCGGGACAATTGTTGATTAATTCCATTTAATATTTTCTGATGATAAAGGCTAAAGAAGAATTTCTTAAAAATGATTTCATTCCTTTACTGGAAAAATTACATGCTGATGAAAAAGCAAAATGGGGGATAATGACTCCACAACAAATGATTGAACATTTTGCCGATGCAGTAAAAAATGCGAGTGGCAGGTTATTTCTTCCCACTTTAAACGACGGTGAAAAACTTCAAAAATCCAGGGAGTTTTTAATGAGCGAAACTCCTTTTAAACATAATATCGATAACCCTTTGATTCCGAAAGAAGGAATTCCACACCGGCAGCCAGACTTACAATCGGCCATTAGTAAATTAAAAAAAGAACTGGATCATTTCTTTTTGGTTTTTCAAAAAAATCCTGATCTTAAAACCGGAAACGCTTTCTTTGGTCTGCTTGATTATAACATGAATATTCAACTGCTTCACAAGCATGCAGTGCATCACTTGAAGCAATTTGGAGTAGAACCATGAATGGGCCAGTACAAAATATTTTTGCCACCGGATTTGGATTTTGAAATGCAGGCGTAAGGCATGCATTTGGACTGCTGCAATTTTCTTGTAAACCAATAGCGAAATACGCCTTCCTTATTTGCATTTTTACTTATTCTTTTTTTGAAGTAGAATAGAGTCACTTTAATAAAATGAATTGATTAAGAATGTTTATTAAAACTTTGTTTACTGTCGAGGCTTTCTTTTAATTGAGCAACATAGTTTCCGGTAAAAGCCAATAGTATTAAATTTGCACCTAATTATGACAGAATCAAATATAAATATCAAAGTAGATTTGGATGCTGATAAAGTACCGCAACAGATAAAATGGACCGCTGAGGGCAGTAGTGCGGAGACGGACCAAATTGCAAAAGCAATGCTGCTGGCTTTTTGGGACGGCTCCGATAAGTCCGCTTTAAAAATTGACCTCTGGACAAAAGAAATGATGACAGATGAAATGGCGGATTTTTATTTCCAGGTTTTTATGACTATGGCAGATACTTTTGAGAGAGCCACCAGGCAGGAGGAATTGGCTAATGACATTAAAAAGTTTGCTTCTGATTTCCATAAAAAATTTTTAGAGAAAGAAAATGCACAGCAATAATCAGCCATTTGGCTAATTTTATAATTATTTAATTAAAAATTATGTCTTTAGAACAAAAAGTAATGACTGACCTGAAAGCAGCCATGCTTGCCAGGGATGAAAAATCACTTCGCGCTTTGCGCGCCATTAAATCTGCAATTATCATTGCAAAAACTGCCGAAGGATCCAATGGCGAAATAAAAGAGGAAGAGGAAGTGAAGATGCTTCAAAAGCTGGTGAAACAAAGAAAAGATTCGCTGGAAATATATGAAAAGCAAAATCGTGAAGACCTTGCTGAAAAAGAAAGAGAAGAAATAACGGTAATTGAAAAGTTTTTACCAAAACAATTAGGTGAAAAAGAATTAAAAGAAATAATAAGTAAGATTGTTAATGAAACAGGCGCTTCATCACCGGCCGATATGGGAAAAGTAATGGGAGCTGCAAACAAACAATTATCCGGAAAAGCGGATGGAAAAACGATTTCCGGAATTGTGAAGGAATTGCTTTCCGGAAAGGCTGAAAGCTAAAGCATCTCATAAATAGTAGTTACCAGGCTTTTTTTGAGAAGTGTTAAACCAATATCAAATGGTTATAGATGTCGCCTTTTATGTCTTAATGATTATCGCAGTTTTCAAAGGTTTCTCCAAAGGATTTATAGTTGGAATCTTTTCCTTTATCGCATTTCTCATTGGCCTTGCAGCCGCCTTAAAACTTTCTGCAGTTGTTGCACATCATTTTGAAACAAGTTCCGGAATTTCTACCAGGTGGTTACCGGTGATTTCATTTACGTTGGTATTTATTGTAGTGGTAATTTTGGTAAATATCGGTGCCCGCATTTTAAAGAAAGCAGTGAGTATGGTAATGCTGGGCTGGCTGGATAAACTGGGAGGTATTATTCTTTATATGCTTATTTACACAATAATTTTTAGTGTGATTCTGTTCTTTGGTACAAAAACGTATTTAATAAAACCGGAAACAATCGCTTCTTCTTCTGTTTATAATTATGTTTCTCCATGGGGCTCCAAAGTGATTGATAGCATTGGAAAATTTTTACCTGCCTTTAAAGACTTATTTTTACAACTTGAAAATTTTTTTGAAAAAATAGGTCATAAACTGGCATCTTAAAATCAGCAATGATATTATTTAGCTGCATTTTTAAACAGAAACATTTATTTTAGCAGTAATTTCAGGCATAAAAAATTGCGTTACTGATTGACAATATGGAATACGAATTAATTCAACAAGGGAAATATAGATTCATAGAAGAGGGGGACGGAGAGCCTTTACTCTTGCTGCACGGGCTATTTGGAGCATTAAGTAATTTTTCACATCTTATTGAGTATTTTAAAAAAACCAATAAGGTGATAGTACCTGTGCTTCCTCTTTTTGAATTAGACCTGTTGCATACTACTGTTGGGGGATTACAAAAGTTTGTAAAAAGGTTTGTAGAGGTGCGAGGTTATGAGCAGATTCATTTGCTCGGTAATTCTTTGGGAGGACATGTTGCATTGGTTTATGTATTAAAAAATCCGGAAAAAGTAAGATCTTTGACGCTGACCGGCAGTTCAGGACTTTTTGAAAACGGAATGGGCGATAGTTACCCAAAGCGGGGAGATAAAGAATATATCAGAAAAAAAACCCAGCTTACTTTTTATGATCCTGCCATGGCTACGGATGAATTGGTAGATGAATGTTTTGAAATTACCAACAACCGGTTAAAAGTTATTAAAATCATTTCATTAGCCAAGTCAGCTATTCGCAATAATCTCGGTGATGAGTTGAACCAGATAAAACAACCGACATGTCTCATTTGGGGAAATAATGACACCATTACGCCGCCTTTTGTGGCAAAGGAATTTAATAAACTGATCCCGAACAGCGAACTACATTTTATTGATAAATGCGGCCATGCCCCAATGATGGAAGTTCCTCATGAATTTAACAAGATTCTTGGCGCTTTCCTGTCAAAATTAAAAATACCTGCTGCAACGATTGGTTGATTTTTTTTGTCTTTCTTATAATTGAATAATTATTGCAGTAAAAAAATTATAGAAAATGACAACATTACAGCTTGTTGATAACATATACCCTCCACTGCGTCTCCATGATACGGTTGCCAAAGCTTTAGATTTGATGGCGGAGTTTAAAACCAGTTTTCTTCCGGTAATTTCCGAAGAAAAATACCTTGGCCTCATAAACGAACAGAGTATTAATGAAGAGGAGAATAAAGAAACCACTACTTTAGAAATGTTTCAGGAATATCTTATTGTTACTGCAGTAAATGCTGCGAGTCATTTTTTAAAAGCCGCAAGCATTTCTAACTTATACCAAACTAATGTAATTCCTGTTACTAATGAGAATAATGAATTTTTTGGCACCATTTCTTCCGGGGCGCTTAATACAGCCTTAGGCAATTTTTGTGGGGCTGAAGAATACGGCGCTTTGATAGTCCTTGAAATTGAGCGGGTGCGATTTACCATTTCTGAAATCAACAGCATAATAGAAAGTGATGGCGCAACTATTCTTCACCTCAATGTTTCACCTCATCCGGTACCTGAATTACTGGAAGTCACTTTGCAGATAAATAAGAGAGAAATTGCTGCTATCCTTGCATCCTTTGAAAGGTACGATTATACTATTTCGTCATATTACGGTGAAGAATTGTTTGAAAATGATATAAGTACCAACTATCAGAATTTGATGAATTATCTCGACATATAGTTCTCATCTTTATTGAAAGCTTTCACAGCAGACGAACAATTTTTCAGTATTTCTATTTATGATTAATATAACCGGAGACTCCCTCTTTTCGTTTGGAAATACTACCGTTTATTTAGGGTTGACTTGAATTAAAACCGGTGATTAGGAATTAAAAAATTTATTGCCGCTTGCCAAGTATAATGTTTCTTTGTAGGTAAGGATTAAATTTTATGCTGAAGAATTATGCGAATTGCCATCTATAGCCGCGGGTTAGAGTCGGAACAATCAGAAGGTTTAAAAATTTTGCTTTCCGAGTTTTCACATTATAATATTGAACCGGTAATTTACCAGGATTTCTTTAATCAATTCTATTCTTCAATTGATTTCACCCATACTTATTCTACGTTTAATAGTTCTGAAGATCTGGAGGAAATAGATTTTATTGTAAGTCTTGGAGGCGATGGCACCTTACTGGATACTGTCACTTTTATTGCAGGTAAAAAAATCCCTATTTTAGGAATCAATTATGGAAGGCTGGGATTTCTGGCTAGTATCGGTAGAGAAGAGATACATACTGCCCTTGAGGCTTTGGTAAAGCGTACTTTTGTTCTTGATAAAAGGTCTCTTTTACACCTGGATGCAAACATGCCTCTCTTTGACGGATGCTGCTATGCACTAAATGAATTTACTATTCATAAGAAAGATACTTCGCCAATGATAAAAATCCATACTTATCTGAACGGTGAATTTTTGAATACTTACTGGGCCGATGGCCTTATCGTGGCCACGCCTACCGGATCTACCGGTTATTCACTAAGTTGCAATGGCCCTATTGTGTTTCCTGATTCTGCAAGCTTTGTGGTAACGCCTGTCTCGCCACATAATTTGAATATTCGCCCGTTGGTAGTCCCGGATAACTCTATTATTTCTTTTGAAGTAGAAGGAAGAACGGATGGTTTTTTATGCACTCTTGACAGCAGAAGAGAGATCGCTTCCAAAGAAGTTTTGCTCGCTATTCGTAAAGAAGTTTTCAACATCAACCTTATAAGATTAAACGAGAATAACTTTCTCCAAACGCTTAGAAATAAGCTTTCGTGGGGGCTTGACAAGAGAAATTAAAAATTTTAACTTTGTTAAATATTCGCTTCCATTATCGGTTCTTTTAAGTTTCCTTTATTTTTACGACACTTTATGAAAAAATTTATCGCTCTGTTAATCATTTCATTTGCTTTTACAATGAGTAGCTATGCGCAAATGGAAGAATACGTGCAGGAAGGGGAATTTGGAATTACTGCAGGATTATCCCATTATTTTGGTGATCTAGATAATAATTTTGCCCTCAATCGTCCTAAAGTTGCTTTTGGTGCTTTCTTTAGAAAACAATTCGGCAATTATACCGCAATCAGACTTTCGGGTAATTATGCGCTCCTGGGCTATAGCGATAAATACAGCAAGAATGTTTACCAGCAAAGAAGAAATCTAAGCTTCAATACCAATATTTTTGAGCTCACCGTACAAGGCGATTTTAATTTTTTTAAATTTATCCCTACGGACCGCGCACATGCTTTTACACCATATGCTACTATTGGCATTGGGTTTTTTAGTTATGATCCGTATGCTTTTTATCAAAATCAAAAAGTTTATTTAAGGCCGCTACATACAGAGGGCGAAACCTTTTACCAGGGAAGAAAGGAATATGGAAGTATTGCATTATGTTTCCCCCTGGGCTTTGGAGTGAAATATGCAATAAACGACAAAATCAATCTTTCTTTCGAAGTTACCCATCGCTTCACGACTACAGATTATATAGATGATGTAAGCACTACCTATATTGGAATAGATAAGTTCCCCTCTACGGCGGGTGGGAAATCGTTAGCAGGGATAATGCAGGACCGATCTTTTGAAACCGGTGACCCTATTGGTATAGAAGGCAGACAACGGGGATATAGCAAACAAAAGGATCAATACGCAACTGCAGTTTTCGGTATTGCTTTTAATATTACCTCATACCGTTGCCCGAGTGCCAAACCATAAAATATTTTTTCTTTGAAACAGGAATAGACAATTTTCTTACTTTTGTTTTAGTCAGGCTGAGGCATGCCTGACTTCTTTTTTTAATAAAATGAGTTTAAAAGAAAAATTAATACCCGAAAGGCTTCCAAAACATATTGCCATTATAATGGATGGGAATGGCCGTTGGGCGAAAGAGCAGGGGCAAAACCGGCTTTTTGGTCACTATAGTGGGGTAGAAAGTGTAAGAAATATTGTAGAAGGCTGTGCAGAATTACAGATAGGCTATCTCACACTTTATGCTTTCAGCACAGAAAACTGGGATCGCCCAAAGGATGAGGTAGCAGGTTTAATGGAGTTATTAGTGCAAACAATACGCGATGAAGTACCTACACTGAATAAAAATAATATCCGCCTACATGTAATTGGAAATATTGAAATGCTTCCTAAAAATGCGCTCAGGGAATTAGACGAGGCCTGCCAGGAAACGGAAAAGAATACAGGATTGAACTTAATAATGGCACTGAGCTATAGTAGCCGTTGGGAAATTTGCAATGCCGTTAAAAAAATTGGCCGCGAAATAAAAATCGGTCATCTGTCTCCTGAAGACATTACGGATGATCTTTTTAAGCAATATTTATGTACTGCCAACTTTCCGGACCCTGAATTAATGATCAGGACAAGCGGCGAGTATAGAATTAGCAATTTTTTATTATACCAGCTTGCTTATTCAGAATTGTATTTTACAAACACTTTGTGGCCCAATTTCCGAAAAGAAAATTTATACGAAGCTCTTTTAGATTATCAAAATCGTGAAAGGCGATTTGGGAAAATCAGTGAACAACTGTAAGGACAAAATTTACCGTCGGTTTTCCCTGCTTTTCGGGCCTATCTCTTTTCCCGACGGATTTAACAAAAACTTTTAATAATTGAATTTTAACTTGCCGCCCTATTAAAAATCGATTTTAATGTTGAAGATCTACAAGATCCTACTCTTGGTAGCTATTGCTATCTCTGCCACAACTATTGCTTCCGCACAAATTGTTCAGGATTCTTTACATCTTACAAAGAAAGATTCATCGCTTCCTTCCGCTACCGTTGATAAAGACACCATTCCATCTTCCGTAAACTTAGAGCTCGAAAATATTTTTAATTCCAAAACGCCGAAGCAATACACGATATCTCATATAGCTGTAACAGGCACCACTTTTGACCCAAATCTTATCATTTCCATTTCCGGCTTGGCTATTGGCGATAAATTATTGCTTCCGGGCAGTGATGATTTTTCGAATGCAATTACTAATTTATGGAAACAAAATCTTGTTTCTAATGTAGAAATTTATTTAACAGGTCTAAAAGGACAAGACCTTTCCATAGAAATTCACATTACAGACCGACCCGTGCTTTCTAATTTTAAGTTTAAAGGTATAGGCAAGTCAGAAGCCGATGATCTTACTAAAAAACTTGATCTGAAAAAAGGCAAAGTAACAAGAGTTACTGAAGGCTTTAAAGTTTCAGCAATTTCAATTATTGATAAATTTTACGTAGACAAGGGGTTTAGAAATGTGGATGTAAAAATCAACGAAGTAAAAGATACAAAAGCAGATAATGCGGTAAATCTTCTTTTTGTAATCAATAAGAATGGTAAAGTGAGGATTAATAATATTTATTTGGCTGGAAACGAAGAGATATCTGATGCTAAAATAAAGAAGCAAATGAAGGGAACCCACGAGCAAAGCCGGCTTACTTTATACCCCATAAAAGATTACAATGTTTACGATACTTTAAAAAATAACAGCCTTACTTTCCGTAAATACCTGGGCGAAAATGATTATCTTGTTCCATCTAAAACATTAGAGCTAATAGACCCTTATTTTCGTTTTAAATTATTCAGTTCCGCTAAATTTAATGAAAAGAAATACGCTGAGGATAAAAACAAAATCCTGACCTATTATAATTCTCTCGGATTTCGTGATGCGGCTATAGTAGCAGACACAACCTATAATGCAGCTAATGGTGATTTAGATGTTGCTTTAAAACTTTCTGAAGGGCACCGGTATTACTTTGGTAAAATTACCTGGAAAGGAAATACCAAATATTCCGATTCAATATTAAGTCTGATCCTTGGTATTAAAAAAGGAGATATTTATGATGCAGAAGCCCTTAATAAAAAATTAGGGGTTACGCCGTCTGCACAGGGAGGCGATATTTCCAGCTTATACCAGGATGATGGATATTTATTTTTTCAGATACACCCTATTGAAACTGCCGTATACAACGATACTATAGATCATGAAATACGTATTGTTGAAGGGCCGCAAGCTAACATCGGCAAAGTGGAAATATCAGGGAATGACAAGACCAAAGAATATGTGATCAGAAGAGAGTTGCGTACGATTCCCGGCGAAAAATTCAGCCGTCAAAAGATTATCCGTACTCAGCGGGAGCTTTCACAATTAGGTTATTTTGATGCAGAGAAAATCAATCCCGGCATTGTTCCTAACCAGGCCGATGGTACGGTAGATATCACCTGGAACCTTGTAGAAAAATCATCTGACCAGCTGGAGCTTTCGGCGGGGTTTGGTGGCGGCATAGGGCTTACAGGAACGTTGGGTGTTACCTTTAATAATTTTTCTATCTATAATATTTTCAAGAAAAAAGCGTGGGATCCTTTGCCGGTGGGTGATGGTCAAAGACTAAGCCTAAGAGGGCAAAGTAACGGAAGACAATTCCGGTCCTACAACTTCTCATTTACAGAACCATGGCTCGGTGGAAGAAAGAGAAACCCTTTTACAATAAGCTATTATAATACGAAGTATGCTAATGCTTATAATCCTCTCACAGGCTATTATGACAAGCACTATGCCGATACATCATATATTAAGACAGTAGGATTCAGCGTTTCACTGGGCAAGCAACTGAAATGGCCTGATGACTACTTTACTTTGGTTTACCAGCTAAATTTCCTGCAATACAAGCTTAAAAAATACAATATTTTTCCAGGGCTTTATGACGGTACTTCTAATAATGCGAGTTTGAAAATTACATTTGCACGTAGTTCTGCAGGGCCTAATCCTATCTTCCCCACCGGCGGCTCCAATTTTATTTTTAGTACTGAATTAACGCCGCCTTATTCGATTTTAAGAGGTGAAAAGACTTTGTCCGTAAATGACCAGTATAAGTGGATTGAATATCACAAAGAACGTTTTACGGCACAATGGTATGTTCCTATAGGTCAGGCTCGGGGAGCTGAAAAGGATAAGCAATTTATTTTTTATGCGGCTGCCAAATATGGTTTTATTGGAAAATATTCAGCCTCTGCTCCTGCTTCACCCTTTGGCCGCTTCCAACTTGGAGATGCAGGTCTTAGTAATAACTATGGTTTATTAGGATATGATATTATTGCTCACAGAGGGTATCCAGTTTACCAATCTTCCGATCCGAAAGTGAACCCTGACATAAGCCAGGCCACCGAATTTTTTACTATCTTCAACAAATATACCTTGGAGATGAGATATCCGTTCAGTACGGCCGCCAGCAGTACTATTTATGGTCTTGCATTTTTTGAAGCCGCTAATGGATGGTATAGCTTTAAAGATTATAACCCATTTAAGCTGCGTAGGTCTGTTGGGCTTGGAGCGCGTTTTTACCTGCCTATGTTTGGCTTGCTCGGGTTTGATTACGGAATAGGCATCGACAGGCTTACTCCGGGCGGTGGATTTAAAGGAGCAGGTAAGTTTACTTTTATGCTCGGCCAGGAACCTGAATAAGAGCTTTTATTTCATCGCTTTTAGATAAGTTTTCCCCGAATTGGTTGCTTTACTGGTTTATGTTTAAATTAAGGAAAACTCAGCAAAAACGACTATTTAAAAAGAAATGACAATGAAAAAATTAATTCTTGTTTTCTTAATATTTTTTGCTTTAGCGGGAAATGGATTCTCTCAACGCTATGCGGTAATTGACTCAAAATATATTCTTAATAAATTACCGGAGTATAAAGACGCGCAACAAAAATTAGATCAATTCAGCAAAATGTGGCAACAGGAAATAGATCAGAAATCTGCAGATCTCGACAGGATGTACAAAGAATACGATGCGGAAAAGGTAATGCTTAGTGATGAGTTAAAGAAAAAAAGAGAAGACGAAATATATAACAAAGAAAAAGAAGTTAGAGATCTTCAACGAAAAAGATTTGGATACCAGGGCGATTTGTTTAAGAAACGTGAAGAACTCATAAAACCTATTCAGGATAAGGTTTATAATGCAATACAGAAATTGGCAGCGGCAAAATTATATGATTTCATTTTAGATAAAAGTGATGGAATTACCGTTATATTTGCCGACCCAAAACTGGATAAGAGCGATGATATCCTGAAAGAACTGGGTGTTAAATAATTGTAAAACAAAAAAATAGGTGCAGCCTAAAACATAATTTTAAACACTTTATATAAATCAAACCTTAAATCAAAAATGAAACAATTTCTTATCGTCCTTTGTATTTCTACAGGAATATTCGGATTTTCAACAACAACTAATGCACAGAAAATCGGCTACATCAGCGCTGATGAAATCATACAGCTGATGCCCGAAGCAGCCACTGTTCAAAAAGAATTAGATCAGTACCAGCAATCGCTTTATCAAAATGCGCAAGACAAGCAAAATGCTTTAAACGAATCGATTCAAAAATTCGTAAAAGATTCATCAACAATGAGTGCCAGCTTAAAGGAAGTTAAAAGGAGTGATTTGCAGAAGCAAAGCCAGGAACTGTCAGGTGAACAGCAAAAAATTCAAAGCGAATTTGAGCAGAAAAGACAAGAACTTTCTGTTCCCATACAAAAGAAATTACAAACAGCCATTGAAGAAGTGGCCAAAGAAAACGGTTACACTTATGTAATGCCAAGAGAAGCATTAATAATAATGCCGCCGTCAAATGACATAGGACCTTTGGTTATAAAAAAACTTGGATTGAAAGCCGCGGCAACAGCTCCGGCAACACCCGGCAAATAATAAGAAATAAATAATTTTCGCAGGCCACTCCTTTATTTTGGGTGGCTTGTTTATTTTTGACCAATGATTGCATCACCAATAGGTATTTTTGATTCCGGTTATGGTGGGCTTACTGTTCTGAAAGAGATAAAAAAAGCCTTACCTCAATATGATTACCTGTATCTCGGAGATAACGCGAGGGCTCCTTATGGGCCACGTTCTTTTGAAACAGTTTATGATTATACATTGCAATCTGTAAAATGGTTGTTCGAACGAGGCTGTCCGTTAATAATTCTTGCCTGCAATACAGCTTCTGCAAAGGCATTAAGAACCATTCAACAAAAATATCTGCCTGAGTATGCAGCCGAAAAAAGAGTATTAGGCGTAATAAGGCCGACAGCTGAAATTATTGGCAACTATTCTTCCACAAAAAATATCGGTATCCTGGGAACAAAAGGAACCGTGCAATCCGAATCTTATGTTATTGAAATAGCGCATTTTTTCCCTAATGTAAAAGTGTACCAGCATGCCTGCCCGATGTGGGTTCCATTGGTAGAAAATAATGAATATGCGTCTGAAGGGGCTGATTATTTTATAAAAAAAGATACGGGTATCTTATTAAAAAACTCTTCCGAAATTGATACCGTCTTACTCGCCTGCACCCATTATCCGCTGTTATTAAAAAAACTAAAAGAATACCTTCCGGAAAATATTAATGTTATTTCGCAAGGGCCAATAGTTGCAAGCAGTTTGATGGATTATTTAAGACGTCATCCTGAAATGGAAAACCGATGCAGCAAAGAAAATCAATTACAGTTCTTCACTACCGATTCGGCAGCAGATTTTGATAAACATTCTCAGATCTTTTTTGGAGAAAAAGTAACTTCAAATCATGTGGATTTATAGTCTTTGACTGTTAACCGGCAAATTTGTGCGTCCATTCTTGAAAATTGGCACGATCCATGGCAATAATTATAAAAATTTTTCTTACATTTGCCGCCCTTTCACAAACAGCAGGGATGGTGCCCGGCTGAGGAGGCGAAACAATTATTAATAAAAGGAAAAAAATAAAACAATGCCAGGAAAAAAACGTACTTACCAGCCGCACAAACGCCGCCGTAAAAGCGTACATGGTTTCAGGGAACGCATGTCAACAGCCAATGGGCGTAAAGTTTTGGCAAGCCGCAGAAGAAAAGGGCGCCATAAACTGACCGTCTCTGATGAACACGGAAGTAAGAAATAAATTTATTAGTACCGAAAATATTTTAAAATAGCCTCTTGCAACGAGGCTATTTTTTATTTTATCTTTAACCGGATTTCTTCACCCTCAATATTCAGGCTTATCACAAAACGATTTACTTTAAAAGCGCACGAAAGACTAAAGAGCCTGAAAGTGATTCAAAGGCTTTTTAAAGAAGGAAAATCATTTTCGCATTTCCCGTTTAGAGTGACGTATCTTGAAACAGAAAATCAAGGCCATGCGCTTCAAGCCGGATTTACGGTAAGTGCGCGCAATTTTAAAAAGGCCGTGGACAGGAACCGGATCAAAAGATTAATGCGTGAATGTTACCGTCTTCAAAAAAATAATTTAAAAATTTCACTGGAGCAAAATAAAAAAGCACTTGCTGTCTTTTTTATTTATACCGGAAATGAAATACCAAAATATAATGAAGTTTTTGAGAAAACAGGAAGCGCCCTAAAGAGACTTAAAAAAATACTGGAATAGAAATTCGGTTAATTCCTGCCCGAAAGAATCATTCTATCGTAAATTCGTTCAGGCAGGTGTTGGTTTAGTGTCACGGTTTAGAAATTGAAGAACTTTTAAAATATTTTAAAACAAATATTTTGCCCCGGGAATTGCCGGGACGATTAGTTATTAATCAGTTTTATGTACTCAACTCTAAGCAGCGATAGTTAATAAAAATACAGATTCTTTAGTAGCGGCAACGCTGTGAGGCTCACCTTTATGAAGCGAAACCATTTGTCCTTTTTTCAACACCAACGATTGGTTTACTGCGGTAAAGATAATTTCACCTTCAAATACCTGGATGCTGATAACTCCGTTGGCCGTATGTTCGGCTATCACTGCATCTTCATGCAACGCGATCAATACGATTCGTATCCCGGCGGTTTTATAAATGGTTATGGCATTCCTGTCATTTTTATCCCACGTAGGTTCACTTTTTATTTGTTTAATGAAGTCGGAGATATCCATATTTACCAATGGAGCATCCACTATCCGGCCACCCTCCGGCCTTGATTCCGTTGATTCGTTGTATTTGGTTTCCATACTTTTATCTTTATTTCGGTTAAAAAAACCTATCCGTAAATTATTTTTCTATTAGTGAAAGAGCACCGCCCTTGTGCGCTGCTATGTGATCCGTTTTGTCGCTTTTTATTTCATATTGTGGTTCTTCTTTACTGGCGTGATGCGTATATCCTTTGTATTCAAAATCGCTGGTATGTATTTTTATAATTTTACCAGAAACGATTCCTGCTTCAGAATTCCATTTTACATGATCGCCTGTTTTATATTTGTGTAACATATATTTTTTAATCAATTCCTTACAAAAATTACTCCGATTAAAAATACTTAAAGTTATTTTTTCCTAAAATAGAAACACTTCTCATGGTATTTATATATCAAAATTTTCTTTAAAACTTTCTTTATCATTACTTTTGTTAATAGTCTGGCTTTTCTACGGCATACACTTTGAGGCTATAAAATTAATCAAATCTTAAACAAAAAAATAACAAATGGAATCAATTGAACAATTAGGAATTAATACCGTTCGTGTACTCGCTGCCGATGCAGTGCAAAAAGCAAATTCAGGGCACCCGGGAACGCCGATGGGGCTTGCGCCAATAGGAGATGTGCTATGGACAAAAGCAATGAACTACAATCCCAAGGATCCGGAATGGCCTAATCGTGACCGGTTTGTATTATCTGCAGGCCACGCGTGCATGTTGCAGTACAGTTTTTTATACCTTACCGGTTATGATGTAAGCATGGACGATTTAAAAAGTTTCAGGCAGTTGCACAGTAAAACTGCCGGGCATCCTGAATATGGATTATTAGCAGGCATCGAAGTTACCACAGGCCCGCTGGGGCAGGGTTTTGCTAATGGAGTGGGAATGGGCATTGCACAACAATTCCTTGCGTCGAGGTACAACAAACCTGGGTTCGATATATTCGATTATAAAATTTATGCTATTTGCAGCGATGGAGATCTTATGGAAGGTGTGAGTGCGGAAGCTGCGTCCATGGCAGGCCATCTTAAATTGGGCAATCTTATTTATTTGTACGATGATAATAAAATTACCATTGAAGGCGATACTTCCATCACATTTGACGAAGATGTAACGGAACGTTTCCAGGC
>JBDTGD010000281.1:0-3356 GCA_039937595.1 Ginsengibacter sp.
CAATGCTTGATAAGGATCGTCTACCGAAGAAGGATATTTTTCTTGAAGATGGACTTCACATGAACGCGAAGGGATATGCTATCTGGCAGAAAATTATTCAACCGTATTTATTAAAAAAATAGAAAAAGTCGCAATGATAAATCCACGCATATGCTTAATAGCTTTTTTGATTATTTGTTCGTTGACTGTGAACGCGCAAAATTCAAATGCCACAAAGATGAACAACTTCGTCAATCTACTCATGAAAAAAATGACGCTTGATGAAAAAATAGGCCAGTTAAATTTAGTGACGCCCGGCGGCGCAGTT
This sequence comes from Ginsengibacter sp., assembly GCA_039937595.1. GTDB lineage: Bacteria > Bacteroidota > Bacteroidia > Chitinophagales > Chitinophagaceae > Ginsengibacter. The sequence goes on from JBDTGD010000281.1 coordinate 308, forward strand.
ACCGGTTCTGTGGTGAGCAAAGATGTTGATACAAAAATTCGTAACGGCCAGGTTGGCGGATTATTTGGGATCACCGGGCCTGATAAAATCCGCCGTGCCCAGGAAATTGCCGTAAAAAGTTCACGTCTTCATATCCCATTAATCTTTGGGCTTGATGTCATTCACGGACATAGAACTATTTTCCCAATTCCATTAGGCTTATCTGCCAGTTGGGATACTTCGTTGATACGAAAAAGTGCCCGCATAGCCGCAAATGAAGCCACAGCGGATGGATTGAGTTGGGTTTATTCACCAATGGTGGATATAGCACGTGACCCACGATGGGGCCGGATTGCAGAAGGCTCGGGAGAAGATCCTTTTCTCGGTTCACAAATTGCCAAAGTTATGGTAGAGGGCTACCAGGAAAATGATCTCACAAAAGATACAACTGTAATGGCTTGTGTAAAACATTTTGCGCTCTACGGCGCCGCCGAAGCAGGACGTGATTACAATACAGTTGACATGAGTAAAGTAAGAATGTATAATGAGTATTTTCCTCCTTACAAAGCAGCGGTTGATGCGGGCGTAGGAAGTGTGATGACGTCATTCAATACAGTGGATGGAATACCTGCTACTGCCAACAAATTTTTGATGACGCATGTTTTACGTAAGCAATGGGGCTTCAAAGGGTTGGTAGTAACTGATTATACCGCCATCAACGAAATGGTGAATCATGGTATTGGAGATTTGCAAGAAGTTTCTGCGAAAGCACTGAATGCAGGTGTTGATATGGATATGGTGGGCGAAGGATTTCTAACCACATTGAAAAAATCTTTACAACAGGGAAAAGTAACACAGAAAGAAATAGATGATGCTTGCAGACGAGTATTGGAAGCAAAATATAAGCTTGGATTATTTGATGATCCTTATCGTTATTGCAATGATCAACGGGAAAAGACGGAATTGATGAGTGACGCAAATTTAAAAGCGGCACGTGAAATTGCCGAACGCTGTTTTGTGTTATTGAAAAATAACAACGGGGTATTACCATTAAAAAAGTCCGGTACCATAGCGTTGATTGGCCCATTGGCAGATAATAAGCGAAATATGCTTGGTACCTGGAGTGTTTCCGGCGATCCAGAAAAAAGCATTCCTGTTATGCAGGGCATCAAAAATGTTGTGGGCGATAATGTCCATATTTTATATGCAAAAGGCGCTAACATCAGTGATGATACGGCATTCATTGAAAGGGTAAATGTATTTGGAGAAAAAGAGATTAATATTGACCCAAAGTCTCCTGAAGAAATGATAAATGAAGCAGTTGCTACAGCCAATAAAGCAGACGTAGTGGTGGCCGTCTTCGGCGAAGCAGCAGACATGACTGGTGAATCATCGAGTATGACTCATATAGGTTTGCAGCCGAGCCAGGAAAATTTATTAAATGCTCTCGTAAAAACAGGCAAACCTGTCGTGCTGGTATTAATGAACGGAAGGCCAATGACGTTAACATGGGAAGACGAACATGTAGCGACAATCCTCGATACCTGGTTTGGTGGTACCGAAGCCGGAAATGCGGTAGCTGATGTGCTGTTTGGAGATTATAATCCATCAGGAAAAATAACCGCCAGCTTTCCACGCAATGTAGGACAGATACCCATTTATTATAATCATTTGAATACAGGAAGGCCTTATCATCCCGGCGACAGTCCAAAATTCAAATCGGATTATTTGGATGCTCCCAACACGCCTTTATATCCTTTTGGATATGGCTTAAGCTATACTACCTTTTCTTACGGTGATATTTCTTTAAATAGTAAAACTTTAAAACCCGGTGGAAAATTAACCGCTTCTGTAAGTATAACCAACACGGGTACACGAAGTGGAATGGAAACGGTACAACTTTATACCCGCCAAATGGTAGGAAGCATCGCGCGGCCTGTAAAAGAATTGAAAGGTTTTCAACAAATTACTTTGCAACCTGGAGAAACAAAAAAAGTTTCATTCGATATCTCTGTTAATGACCTTAAATTTTATAACAGCGATTTGAAATATGTTTATGAGTCGGGTGCGTTTAAGGTATTTATCGGAACCAACAGTGCGGACGTGAAAGAAGCGGATTTTACTTTGGCAAAGTAGATCGATATCGGTTTTTGGTGCTAATTTGGCAAAATCCTGATTTGTCAAATCATGTCCTGCTTTGCCACCAGTTTAAAATTTATTAGCCATGGGTCCTCTTATTGAAAGATCTAATACCATCGGGGTGAAAATCTTAACCTGATTTTTTGCGGTGAAACGGTCGTGGATAACACACATATGCCAGTAAACAAACTAATAAACCCGATTTTCATTTCCATGACAATGGGCATTTGCCTCATTTCAAAGAGCATCTTCAATATCTCATCCTTAATGATTTCTTAACGGTTTCGTAAAGATTTAGTTAGATGGATTGCTTTGGTTTGCATAAATAAATTGGATATTTTGAAGGCTGTCCCAGTTTTTCAAAATTTTCTTAGTAAGTTGCTGTTGTATCGTTTTTTTCAGGAACAATTAGCTAGTTCATTTTCAAAATTGTTAGGGTTTACCGTTACAGAGAACCATTCTGTTGCTCAACCAATAGAAAATATTTATAAATAATTATTCTAAATAAAATTTCACATGAAAGAATCAGAAGCCATCCCAATTGTTGATGAAATAATGGGTCTTTATAAAAGTTATGGCAGCCAGGATTACATTGGTGAGCCTGTTTCGCAAATTGAACACATGTGTCAGTGCGCACAATTAGCTGAGAAAGAAAAGTATGATGATGAGGTTATTCTGGCTGCTTTCTTTCACGATATTGGGCATTTATGCGAGCATATTATGGAGGTAAATTATATGGATAACTATGGAATAGTTGACCATGAAAAAATTGGAGCACGTTACCTGGATGCCAAAGGATTTTCTAAAAGAATTACAAAGCTTATCGAATCGCATGTTGCAGCAAAGCGATACCTCACCTATAAAAATCCTGCTTACTTTGAAAAGCTTTCTGATGCCAGTAAGGGTACGTTAAATTTCCAGGGAGGCCGCA
>JBDTGD010000282.1:0-9729 GCA_039937595.1 Ginsengibacter sp.
GATACTTACTTTTGCAACAGTTAACTAATCAACTATTGATATATGAACTGTAGCGAAATGCCGGATACACTCGGTTTTATGATTATCTACACAGGCAAAATGCTTTTAAAAAGCGTTAATACGGATTTTGTCACACTTAATTCTGAAATCACTTTTGAGCAGATGGGACTTTTATATTACATATCGAAGAATGGCGATAAAGACATGATACAGCAGGACATAGCCAACCTGCTGAATAAAACAAAATCTGCCGTGCTCAGAACGCTGGATATCCTGGAAGAAAAAAAATTTTTGAAAAGGGTGGCAATGCCGGATGACAGAAGAAAAAATGTAATTCACCTTACCAGCAAAGGCTGTGAAGTTATCAGTAAAATGCACGAAAAGTTTTTAGAAATGGAAACAGAATTAATCAAAGAATTTACAAAAGATGAACAAAAAACCTGTATGTCTGTACTTCTAAAAATTCAAAATAAGTGCACCTGATTTAAATAAAACAATTATTATATTAGTAGACTCCAGGCAAAATTATCTTCAATCGATCAAGCAAGAAAATTTGACTGAATTCAATTGTTGAAGTTGCAAAATACATGAGCGCAAAAATGGAAGAAGATCTGATTACACATATCGGTCTGGACAATTATCAGGAACCAGTGAAACTTTATGATAAGATTGAGTAAAATAATTGCAACTGTATTCGGCATTGGATTTCTGCCAAAGGGCGGAGGTACTGCTGCGTCAGCCCTTTATTGTTTAGTTTGGACAATTTTTCCACATCGGTTTTTTAGCCTGGAACTTCTTTTAATCTTATTTGTTGTAACCATTGGGATTTGGAGCGCCTCTAAAGTAGAAGCCGTATGGGGTGTTGATAGTAGTAAGGTGGTTATAGATGAAGTAGCCGGAATGATGATAGCATTATTATTTGTTCCGATAAAAATCCGATACGTAATTACAGCGTTGGTGCTTTTTAGATTTTTTGATATTCTGAAACCGCTGGGAATAAAAAGAATGGAAAAATTTCCTTCCGGCTGGGGCGTCATGGCGGATGATGTGCTCTCGGGTATTTATGCATTAGTAATCATGCAAACTGTGATAACATTAAAATTATTTTGAGATGTTCACTTTTTTAAGGGCTAATATGGCATCGTTACTTGCATCGGGATTTGATTACCTGGTAACGATAATTGCCGTTGAGTTCTTTTCTGTAAATGTAGTCTTGGCGGGTATTTTAGGAACAATATGCGGTGGCGTCATTCATTTTATTGTGGGGAGGCATTGGGTGTTCAGTGCTGGCCAGGTACAAGTAACCATACAGGCAAAAAGATATCTGTTAATCTGGATTGGAAATCTGCTGCTTAACGGAACAGGTATGTATGTTTTTACAAAACTCGGTGTAAATTATCTAGTTACCAAAGTAGCGACATCCATATTGGTAGGATGGGCGTATAATTATCCACTTCAAAGGTGGTATGTGTTTAAACCAGATAGATATGGAAAATTACTTTAGAAGTATAAAAAAAATAATCTTATTGGTTGCCTTCTTTTTTATGGGGGCAAATATATTTGCACAAACCGTTGTAAGAGGTTTCGTTAAAGATGCCACTACAATGGAACCTCTCCCCTTTGTAAGCGTATATTTTAATAATAGCAAGGGAGTTATGACAGGTGATGATGGTAGCTTTTCGATTGAAACAAAAGATAAAAATCTTAAAACCCTTATTTTTTCTCATGTGGGATATAAGCAAACTTCCAAAAAATTGAAGCCGGGTAAAGAACAAACCTTAAACGTAGAAATGGAACCTTCTGAGGAAATGGAAGCCGTGGTAATTAAAACAAGAAAAAGAGGTAAATACAAAAATAAAAACAACCCGGCGGTAGCCTTAATAGAACATGTAATAGAAAATAAAGAAAAAAACCGGGTTACTTCCTATGATTTTGTACAGTTTCAGCAATATCAGAAATTAGCTCTTTTTTTAAGTAACGAGCCTGAAAAATTAAAGAAAAACCTGCTTTTTAAAAACTATAAATTTGTGCTGAAAAATGTGGACACTACTACGGTGGAAGGTAAAGCTCTCTTACCAATTTATATTGCTGAAGAAATATCTGATAAATATTTAAGGAAAACTCCGGAAGAAGATAAAGCCATTATTCTAGGGGAGAGGCAAGTTAATTACGGCGATTTTCTGGATAATAAAGGGATTAAAGATTACCTGAACAGGTTATATTCCAATATAAATATTTATGAAAATAATATTGATATTCTGACTTCTCAATTTCTTAGCCCTATTGCAGATATGGGACCTTCATTTTACAGGTATTATATAAGAGATACTGTTGAAATTAATGGCAACAAATTAGTGCGGCTTTACTTTACTCCCCGAAATCCAAACGATTTACTATTCAGAGGAATTATGTTTATTACGCTTGATGGAAATTATGGTGTTCAAAATATCAATATGACCATTAGTAAAAATGCCAACATTAACTGGACAAAAGAACTTAGAATTAATCAGGATTTTGAAAAAGCCAATGATGGACGTTATCATGTAAAAAAAAGTACTATGATGGCTGAATTTTCATTATTCAAAAAGTCTTCAGGAGGTTTATATGGCGAAAGGACAGTATCGTATAAAAATTTTGTTATCAATACTCCTGCTCCGGATAGCATATATAATGAGAAGGATATTGTTGTAAAAAACAACTCAACGGAAAGAACAGATAGTTTTTGGTTAGATAACAGGTCCATTCCATTGTCATCTGTGGAAGCTAAGGCTTATGCAAATATTGACAGCTTAAAAAATATGAAATCTTTCAAAAGATTAGGAGATATTTTTACCTTTCTTTTTTCAGGTTACATTGGATTTGGCAAATGGGAATTAGGAAACACTAATACTTTTTATAGCTTCAATCCGGTAGAAGGTTTCAGATTGAAAGTAGGAGGAAGAACAACTACCAAACTGAGTAACAGTTTCTATGTGAATTCATATTTGGCTTATGGCTTTAAAGACGAAAAGTTTAAATACCTTTTAGGAGCTACCTGGTCGTTCAATCATAAATCAGTTTATTCGTACCCACTCAATTATTTAAAAATAAGTTACCAGCATGAAACTACGATTCCGGGGCAGGAACTTCTGTTTTCCCAGGAAGATAATTTCTTTTTGTCTTTTAAAAGAGGCACCCATGATAAATATCTTTATAATAAATATTTTAAAGCAGATTATGTAAGAGAGTTCGGAAAAAATATTTCATATGACTTAACCTTCAAAAACTGGAACCAGGCGCCTGCAGGAGATATTTATTTTCAAAAAGCGATTGATAACAGCTCTGTAAAAGACATCACTACTACAGAAGTATCCGCCCAATTAAGATGGGCGCCTAACGAACAATTTTATCAGAAAAAAGAATTCAGGATACCTATCTTAAATAAATATCCTGTTTTCTTACTAAAATTTAGTGAGGGTATTAAAGGTTTGTTGAATGGCGAATACAAATACCAGAATATTCACTTCGAGGCAGATAAGAGATTCTATCTTTCCCAGTTAGGTTATGTAGATGCTACTCTGGAAGGCGGTTATATATTCGGACAGCTACCTTTTCCATTACTTATGATTCCTCATGCAAATCAGACTTATGCATTCCAGGATCATTCGTATAACATGATGAACTTTATGGAATTTGTAACCGACAGGTATGCATCCTCTAACTTAGATTTCTATTTTAATGGATTTTTCTTAAATAAAATACCCTTGTTGAAAAAATTAAAACTGAGGGAGGTAGCTACTTTCAAAATATTATACGGTGGAATAAGAGACGAAAACAATCCTGAAAAAAATCCGAATTTGCTTAAATTTCCAGCTGATGATCAAGGGCAGCCAACCACATTTGCCCTGGGTAAAACTCCCTATATCGAAGCAAGTGTGGGGATAGCTAATATTTTTAAGCTGGTGAGATTGGACTTAATAAAAAGAATAACTTATTTAGACCATCCTGATGTGGCAAAGTGGGGCTTGAGAGCTTTATTGCAGTTCAGTTTTTAAAAATTTTATGACAGATAATTAAAATTATGATGAGAGAGACGCTCCAGAAAATCATTTATAAAATTATAAATCCATTCGTTAGATTGCTCATAAAAGTGGGATTTACGCCCAATACGGTTACTACTATAGGTTTCGTATTGAACGTTGGCGTTGCTGTCATTTTTGTTACAGGTGCAGAAGAGGGAAACCGGGGAGATCTTTCTTATGTGGGATGGGCTGGGGCATTAATTCTTTTTGCAGGTCTTTTTGATATGCTTGACGGGCAGGTGGCCAGGCTGGGAAGAATGAGTTCTCCTTTTGGAGCACTATTCGATTCTGTTTTAGACAGGTACAGTGAGCTAATCCTGTTCCTCGGAATTTGTTTTTATTTAATTGCGCATCATTATTTTTTAAGTTCACTATTTGCCTTCATTGCGCTTATTGGCTCCATGATGGTAAGCTATACACGGGCCAGGAGTGAAGGTTTGGGCATAGAAAATAAAGATGGGTTAATGCAGCGACCGGAAAGGGTTGTACTTATAGGAGTAAGCGCCCTGGCCTGCGGCATTACCGCTCATTTTATCGGCGGAGATTATAAATATTTTATTTCCGGAATAAAATATCATGTTTTTGAAACAATGTCAATATTTACCATTCCGATTACTATCATGGCAGTACTCACAAATATTACCGCTTTAAAAAGATTGTTTGCTGCAAAAAATGCTTTGGAAAAAAAAGATAAAATATGAATGTATTTTTTATAAGACTTAATTTTTTAGTACTGCTGTTCGCGTGTTCTATTCCTGCTTTTGCACAGATGACTTCACCGGCCGACACTTTTCCTGTTCCTAAAAAAGATGTGTACAATTTATTTTATCTTCAAAGGCAACCTAATACCAATACAATCATGGTTGACCTCAACGTAAAAAATGGAAAGTTGGATTTGGATAACCCCGTGCATGTTTATTGGAGAAGATATACAGAAAAAGGTCAGAGCGAAGAACTGAGCTGGCTACAACGGACGTTCGCTTATGGTGTCAATTCAAAAAAAGCTTCCAATAGTGCTTATGAACTGGATTTTGTTTCTTATAAGAAGAGGAAATTCAGGTTAGAAAAAGACGCTGAAGATCATTGGCAGGTATTTGCTAACTTGAGCGATGGCAAAAACATGATACTTAAAAGAATTTATATACACATTAATGGTGGAAGTTTTTGGAGTCCAAATGTAGAGTACGTTGAGTTAAAAGGCCTGGAGCCTGGTACTAATCAGGAAGTAAGGGAACGAATTAAAATCAAATAGAAAATAAGAGGTTACCAGTAAACAGACAAATAAACCAGATTAGCTTTTCACATTGACATGAAAGAATAAAGCAGACGCTAACTTAGAACAGTATGATCTGTGGTATAAATATTTAGCCAGTCGAAAAAAGAATTTGAACAAAAAAGAATTATATGAAAAAGAATTATATCTCCAACTCCACAGAGTCGGTAAGAATCTTTAAAAGTAATTTTTTGGAATTATTTTCAAAGGTACATTTTGCCGTTCCTTTAATAATTTATGTGCCGCTTATCGGCTATTTAATTTACAAAGCATTCCTGAATCAAATTTCTGTACCCGATTTTCTTATATTTTTTATGTCAGGATTACTGGTGTGGACAATCACCGAATATTTACTTCACCGTTTTATTTTCCATTGTCAACCCACCTCAAAAATGGGGATTAGGCTTCATTTCATTTTTCACGGAGTTCATCATGATTATCCAAAAGATGCCAAACGCCTTGTGATGCCGCCATCTGCAAGCATTCCTTTGGCCATCCTGTTTTATTGGTTGTTTTCCTTATTTTTTAAAAATACCAATAACCTGTACATTTTCTTTTCGGGATTCATTACGGGTTATCTATGTTATGATATGATACATTATGCCATTCATCACCTCAATTTTAAAAGCAATATCATGAAGAATATTAAGCAGCACCATATGTTGCACCACTATTCAGATGATACAAAGGGATATGGTGTAAGTTCAGCCCTGTGGGATATACTATTCAGATCAGAATTTCCTAAGAAAAAATAGAATGGAGAAAACGGGCGGCTCTTTTAAAAGATTTTCAATAAAAAATGTAACAACAGTATCATTAGTTTCATTAGCCTATTTGCTTCTTTCTTATTTTTTAATTGGTTTTAAGCAAGAGCAAGCAGTATTGATTGTAATTTTTTGCATACTCTATTTTGCTTCAGCCACCAGCAGGAAATTCATCCTGGGATTTTCTATTTTTATTGTGTATTGGATTGTGTTCGATTATATGAAAGCATTTCCCAATTATAGGTTTAACAGCGTTCATATTGGTGACTTATACCAATTTGAAAAACATTTATTTGGCATAAAATGCGGGAATACCATATTAACTCCTGATGAATTCTGGATACAAAATCAGAAACCATTCTTAGATGCCTTGACTGGTTTTTTTTATTTGTGCTGGGTGCCGGTGCCTCTTATTTTCGCAGGATATTTATTCTTTAAAAACCGCGAAGAGTTTTTAAAATTCTCATTCACTTTTTTATGGGTGAATATTATCGGGTTTCTAGTTTATTATATTTATCCTGCCGCACCTCCCTGGTATATTCAACATTTTGGTGATGCATTTTATGCACACACTGCCGGAAGTGATGCTGGATTGCAGAGATTTGACAACATGTTTCATGTAAAAATATTTCAATCCCTATATGCACAAAGTTCTAATGTTTTTGCTGCAATGCCTTCGCTGCATTCAGCTTATCCCGTTATTGTTTTATATTACGGGCTAAAGAATAAGCTAGGGAAAATCAATATAATTTTTGCATTAATAATGGTTGGAATATGGTTTTCTGCAGTTTACAACAGCCATCATTATGTAGTGGATATTCTGGCCGGAATAGTATGTGCAGTTATTGCCATTATTTCGTTTAACTGGATTGTTAAAAATGTGAAGTGGGCCAAAGCGGCATTGGACAAGTGTATCAAAGTTTTGGAATAATTTTCATCAAACCAGCAAAACTATTGTACTCACAGTAAAAGAACAAATTATCCTGATTCGTATTCTGAATAAAAAAAAGAAAAAAAATGTATGATATATGCTGTATAGGCCATGTGACTTTAGATAAGGTGATTACTCCCGATTCGTCTTTCAGTATGGCCGGCGGCACATCCTTTTATTTCTCCAATGCCATCCGTAACATGGACGTAACCTATATTTTGATTACCTCCCTGGCTGAAAAAGAAAAACGTTTCGTAGAGAATTTATGGGAAAAAGGTATTGAGGTGAACGTGTTTTATGGTTCAAAAACCGTTTACTTCGAAAATATTTATTCTCACAACCTGGATCGTCGTGAGCAAAAAGTATTACAAAAAGGTGATGCATTTAGTCTTAACCAAATAGAAAAAATAGAAGCCGCCATTTTCCATTTGGGGCCGCTGCTTGCCGGTGACATACCTCTTGAATTAATAAAAGCGCTTTCTAAAAAAGGAAAAGTATCATTAGACGTGCAGGGGTATTTGCGTAAAGTTGAAAATCAAAATGTATATGCTATAGATTGGAAGGAAAAAAAGGAAGCGCTTCAGTATGTCGATATTTTAAAAGCCGATGAAACTGAAATGGAAATGCTGACAGGTACTGGCGATATCCGGAAAGGCGCCGAACTTTTAAGTGACTGGGGTGCGAAGGAAGTTGTGATCACCTGTGGCAGCAAGGGTTCTGTAATTTATATGGATCAAACTTTTTATGATATTCCCGCTTATGTACCGGCGACAGAAGCAGATACTACAGGATGTGGCGATACCTATATGGCGGGGTATTTATACCAGCGAATAAAAAATGCTGCTATTCAGTACGCAGGAGAATTTGCCGCGGCCATGGCAAGTTTGAAAATTGAATCGCACGGTCCCTTTACAGGTACCGAAGCGGATGTATTAAAGATATTGTACGAGAATAAAAATGGCATGTAGAATATACTTTGCTTTTTACCTTTTACTAATTTTTAATTTTTCCCTCACTATAATTTTTACTGCTTTTTCTAATTTTCTTTCCATTGATAATGTTATAGAAGACCCTATTTGCAGGATTCACATTTTAAGGGCAAAGGAATACAAAAAACCACCGACGCGGTGGCTTTTTTGTTCGATGAGAAAGTTCAGTAAAATTATTTTAAACAATATTTTTATCCATGTCTTTCATTGAGTTGTTCACGCTGTTGCTTACGTTGAGCATGTTGCTGCTGGTGCGGCTGCTGCATATGTGCCTGTTGTTGCATACGTTTCTGTGGATGTGGCTGTGAGGCCCTTTCTCCCTGGGTCTGATTTGCTATGTTACGATTTTGACGATTCATATTATTAGGATGCCCGGCTGTAGAGGCGTTTGGCTGACGCACTCCCTGTGGATTAAACCGGTTACCACCAACTCTGTTCATTGGAGCAGTGGTAGGTTGGCCGTGATTAACGGAGGCAAATTGGTTCCTGTCGCGGCTTGATGTTTGCTGGTGGTTCATTTGTACGGAAGTTGCCTGAATATGATTTTCCCTCATCGCTACCTCATCTTCTGGTCTTGGCCTCGCTTCAATTCCACCGCGGCCATTAAAACTTGTACGATTGATTACGGTAGTATTGTTAATTACAGTTCTGTCAATATATGTGTTATGCACAACAGTGGTATTTACATTCATTACGGCTGTGTTGTAGCGGAAGGCATTTCCCTGCCACATTCCTCCACCAAAACCAACACCGCCATATCCATAACCATAATTAACACCGCCATAGAATCCTACGTGACGTCCCCAATAACCTGCGTGCCATCCATAAACTCCGCCTGCAAATCCCCAATAACTGGGAGTCCATAGGTATCCCATATGTGGTGGACGAACCCATACGCCGGGTACCCAGTAGTAACCCATATCGCCATAACCCCAATAGCCGGGTGTCCACAAATATCCATCGTATGGGCATGGCGGTTGTGTATAAACAGGTAGCGGCGGCGGAGCGATATTAGCAGATATGCTTATACCTACACTGACCTGGGCAAATGACTCCGTTGTCGTAAAAGATAAAAGAGCGATGCAAATGAAAGCAATTTGAATTTTTTTCATTGATTAAGATTTTATGTAGAAATGATTGTGGCAAAAGTTAAGTCAGAACGCGTTGCCTAATATTTTAAACGTGGGTTACTTTACTTTATTTGACATTTTGACTAATTAAGAATATTTTGACTAAACGAAGACATTGAGGTTTAATCAAGGATTTGTTTTTTATATGAATCTCTGCTTAACGTATTTGTATTCAAATGGGATTGGCGAAGAGTGGACCAAAAAATACAACGATTAAGCGATTGCTGCATTCTTTCCTTTTCTGTTGGCTATGTAAAAAACACCGCTCTTTTTAATTTACTTAATCGCATTGCTTCAACATAAAAATTAATTTCTACTATTCGTACAATTTTGTCTATCCTATTTTTTGGGGTTTTTTTTTGACTAAATTCCAAGATTGGTGCGAGGTTGAATTTTATTTATTGAAGCAAGCACCTGCCTGTCCTCTTTAATTCAGACAAAATAAAAATCATGAAAATTTATTGCTTTACTGTATTTTTAAACCGGCTAAGCGGGTAACGATTAATTGAAATAATAACTTAGTGTTATGTTAATCCTGAATTGACGGATATAATTTTTTCAGTTTCACTCTTGCTTCCTTA
>JBDTGD010000283.1:0-5149 GCA_039937595.1 Ginsengibacter sp.
ATTCACGAAATACAATGTGGATATGGAAGTTCATGCAGACATCAACACCAATCCGAACTTTAAAAGCAACGATGCATTAAAGGAAGCCATGGGCTATATCCTGGGTATGGGCTTTGCGTTCAAAGCCAAGCCGGAAGCCTTTGCCAGCAGTTGCTGTGCAGATAAAATGGTGAATTAAGCTGAAAGCAAAAAGCGAAAGGCAAACGGCTGGAATTTTCAACGATTTTTCTAAAATTAATGCGCAAAGAAAATTCCATCATCTTTTCAATTGTGGTTATGGCGTTGGTAGCAAGTTTTCTGTTCAGAAAATATATTGATAATGCCAGGTTAGGAATCATAATTCGTATTGTCTGGCTTCTCGCAATGATGATTATTTTTTTTGTCTTTTCGATTCATCACTTTGATCTTGCACAAAATTTAACTGTTGGATTTGTTGGTGTTGCCGCGCTGGTCTATTTCTTATACAGGCTCAAGTCTATCCACCAAAATTCTGATCAATATAAATCAAACAACCATCACCGTAACTCAGAAATCTGAATTCATGATTCAGTGCGTAGTCATAAATTTCTTTCCAATGATCTCCTGTCATTGCAGACACCAACAATAATAAAGTCGATTTAGGCTGATGAAAATTGGTAATAATTCCAGTGGCTATTTTAAATGAATATCCCGGTGCGATAATAATTTGCGTCTGTATAAAAAGTCGGTTAGTTTTTTTATTTTGAAGATATTTTAAAAGCGATTGCAAAGATTTCTCCGCGCTGCAATTATTATTTTGCAAGGGCTCCTCATATACTTCCCATTGATTTATTTTTAAATTTTCAAAATCTATTCCGGGATTTATAATAGTTTTTAAACCCATCCAGTAAAGACTTTCAATGGTTCTGACTGAAGTGGTGCCTACACAAAAAATTCGCCGGGAAATATTTTGTAAGAATTGTTCAATAAATTTTGTGGAAACATCAATCCATTCTGCATGCATTTCATGTCCTTCCATTTTGGCTGATTTTACAGGCTTAAAAGTTCCTGCGCCTACGTGGAGCGTTACAAAACCTGTGTCTATATGTTTTTTCCTTAACGAAGAAAATATCTCTTCGGTAAAGTGCAAACCAGCGGTGGGTGCCGCCACGGAGCCGTCGAAATGCGAATAAATGCTCTGGTATCTTTCCGCATCACTTTCTTCTACTTTTCTTTTAATGTAAGGCGGAAGGGGTGTTTCGCCGGCGTGTTCGATAATTTCTGCAAAAGAATAATTTTCGGGATTCCACGATAATTCTACTACATATGCATCGGTTAATTTTTCAACCAAAAAGGCTTTCAGCATAATTTGTTCACTATCAATGAAAAATGCTTTTTCCAAAAATTTTTCTTTCCATTTGCCCGCACCTCCAATCATGCATTTCCACCTTGTAGAATTTTTTTGTGAAAGAACAACCGCGTAATCATTTATTTTTTCGTGAGGTTCCAGGCAAAATATTTCTATGATCCCACCAGTTCTTTTTTGAAATAAGATCCTTGCTTTAATCACTTTGGTGTCGTTAAAAACAAGGAAAGAATTTGCGGGTAAATGGTCGGAAATATTTTTATAGATATCTTCTGAAATATTGCCGTTTTTATAGATCAGCAACTTTGATTGGTCTCTTTTTTGTAGTGGATAAATGGCTATTTTGTCCTCCGGGAGGATGTAATCAAAATCGTTGATGGATAAATCTTTTGGATGCATGTTGCAAAGGAAATGAAAAAATGATTGCGCGGTACTTTCAAATTAAACTAAACATCCAAAACTTCATATTGGATTTTATAGGCGGGCATGTCTATGCGATTTTTTTTATAAGAAATTAAAAATCCCGGATATTTCTTTGTTTACTATGGAAAAAAATTTTTAAATTAAATATTTTCATTGATTTTCTTTTCATAGCTTAAATTGCGTATCGGCTTAAAAGCTAAATCGTTTAGCTACCGTTTAAAGCATTTGATAATTTTACACAAATATTTTTTATGAAAAACAATGCGCTTTCGGCCTATCTTAAACTTGCCTGCATTATTATCATATTAATTGGAGGGGGCTATTTAGTAATTGTGGGTAAAGAAATCCTGCTACCATTGTCTTTTGCCTTTTTGATTTCGTTGCTCCTGCTACCGGTGTCCAACTTTATGGAAAACAAATTAAAATTTTCCAGATCAATAGCGGGCATTGTATCCGTTTTACTCTTACTGTCGGCTATTTCCGGAATTTTTTATGTTTTGGGTTCGCAGATTGCGAGTTTGAGAAATGAGTTGCCTTTGTTAAAAACACAATTAACCGGTTTATTCAATAATATACAACAGTGGCTTGCAAACACTTTTCACGTGAACATGCAGAGTCAAACGGAGTATATAAATAAAAGCGCTCAAAAAGTTTTAAGTTCTGGCGGAAGCATTATTGAGCAAACGGTCTTGTCCATTTCTTCCATTGTTTTGATGTGGGTGTTTATGATTATTTATACTTTGTTTATTTTAATTTACCGCAGGCGCTGGATGCGCTTTTTGGAAGCTGCTTTTGCAGAAAAAAATAAAGAAGTTATTTATGACATTTCAGAACATATAAAAAACATTATCCGAAAATATATCACCGGTTTATTTTTTGAAATGACGATTTTAGTGGCTGTAGGTTGCCTTGTCTTTTGGATATTGGGGATTAAATATGTCTTTCTTCTCGGGCTTCTGATCGGCGTTTTTAACCTGATACCTTATGTAGGAATTTATACGGCGCTGATAATAAGTATGGCAATTACTTTTGCCACCCTTGATGCTTCCCATGCTTTGTATGTTGCCATTGCTGTTATCGCCATCCACCTGGTTGACAGCAATTTTCTAATGCCGAAAATCGTAGGGTCAAAGGTTAAGATAAATCCTCTAATGGTGATTCTTGGCGTGGTAGCCGGAGAACTTATGTGGGGAATTCCTGGAATGTTTTTATCCATTCCATACCTCGCTATCGCCAAAGTAATTTTTGACCGGATTAAAAACCTTGAATCGCTGGGGATATTATTAGGAGATGAAGAATCTAAACCTAAAAGTCTTCGTTTAAAAAACAAAAAAGTCCAGAAGCAATAAAGAATAAGCCAAAACAAAAATCTATCTTATTTCTTCGCCTGCCTGCCCGGTAGGTAGGTTCACTGTCTTTTATAGTAACCCTCTATACTTTATTTTTCTTTATCTCATCTACTATTCCCGGATCGAGCAATGTCGTTATATCGCCCAGGTTCTCCAGTTCTCCTTCCGCTATTTTGCGAAGAATACGACGCATTATTTTTCCACTCCTGGTTTTAGGCAGCCCGTTTACATATTGAATTTTATCAGGCTTCGCTATAGGTCCAATAATTCTTGAAACAGTTTCCAGGATATCCTTTTTGGATCGTTCATCTTCGGGGTGTTTCTTTTCAGTAATTACGAAAGCGTAAATACCTTGCCCTTTTATGGAATGAGGATAACCTACCACAGCACTCTCTACCACGCCCGCATGCATGTTGATCGCGTTTTCAATTTCTGCAGTACCAATGCGGTGCCCGCTTACATTCAAAACATCATCCACCCTTCCCGTAATTCTGTAATTCCCATCTTTATCCTTTAACGCGCCATCGCCACTAAAATATAATCCTGGATAAGTTGCGAAATAATTTTTCCGGAAACGTTCGTGATCGCCGTAAGTAGTTCTTAAAATTCCCGGCCAGGGTGCTTTCATACAAAGGTTACCTTTTATAAAACCGTTTTCATCTGTTTCAGTTGCTTCTTTTCCATTTTCATCCATCAAAACCGGTTGCACACCCGGAAGTGGCAAAGTGGCCCAACATGGTTTGGAAAGCGTTATTCCGGCTATCGTTGAAATTAAAATTCCTCCGTTTTCTGTTTGCCACCAGGTATCCACTATCGGACATTTCTTTTTTCCAATATTATCAAAATACCACTGCCACGCTTCTTCATTGATAGGCTCGCCCACGCTCCCTAATACTTTTAATGTCGATAAATCCTTTCCTTTTAAAGGTTCTAATCCGTAAATCATGAGACTTCGGATCGCGGTAGGTGCAGTATATAAAATATTCACTTTGAATTTGTCTATTATATCCCAAAACCTTCCGGCATCCGGCCATGTAGGAATTCCTTCAAACATAAGACTGGTAGCCCCTGCAGCCAATGGACCATATACAATATAGCTGTGTCCTGTTATCCAGCCGATATCAGCCGTGCAGAAATAAACATCGCCGGGATTATATTGAAAAGTATTTACAAAAGTATAAGCAGTCCAAACCATGTAGCCCGCAGTGGTGTGTACTACGCCCTTTGGCTTACCGGTGGACCCCGAAGTATATAAAATAAAAAGCGGGTCTTCGGCGTCCATTTCAGCAGCAGGAAAGGTTACTACGTTGTTTTTTTCTATTTGTGATAAGGCATGATCCATTTCATCTTCCCACCATACGTCTCTGCCTTTTAACATAGAAACCGGTCGCCTGGTTCTTGTATAAACAATTACTTTTTTTATGGTTTTATTTCCAATCAAAGCATCGTCTATGACGTTTTTTAACGGAATATCTTTTGCACCGCGATAAGCACCGTCGCAGGTTATAATAAATTCTGCCTTCGAATCGTCCACGCGGTCTGCAATACTTTGCGCAGAAAACCCCCCAAAAATAACGTTGTGTATAGCGCCGATCCTTGCACAACCGAGCACCGCGTAAGCAAGCTCTGGCACCATGCCCATATAGATACAAACGCGATCGCCTTTTTTTACGCCATTGTTGATAAGCATCTGAGCCACCTGGCAAACCCTTTTATGCAATCTTGTATAGGTAACTATTCTTGTTCTTTCTTCGGGATTATTAGGCTCCCAGATGATAGCAGGTTTTTCACCTAGATCTTTTAAGTGCCGATCAATACAATTTTCGGTGATGTTAAGTTTAGCACCTTTGAACCATTCTATTTTTGGCTCTTTAAAATCCCATTCTAGAACTTTATCCCATTTCTTTCTCCAAAAAAAGTTATCTGCTACCTGTGCCCAGAATTCATCGGGATTGTCAACACTTTTTTGATAAGCTTCTTTGTATTCTTCCAAAGTTTTTATCTGATAAGGATATTCCATGGTGTGTATGTTTATGCGTTAAATAGTTTATTA
>JBDTGD010000284.1:0-2852 GCA_039937595.1 Ginsengibacter sp.
CAATTTATATATGCCGCATTTGATGCAAAGGACATGAAACTGCTAACGCTATTTTGTTTTATCAACATTACTTCGTCCCATTGTTCATCATCGGGCCCAATTAAAAAAGATCCTCCTTTACCCAAAAATAAAATCTCACCTCCCGACTTTAATAAGTGCGGTAATGCTTGGCCAACAAAAGCTTAAAGGCTTTTTCACCACTTATTGGAAGTAAAGGAGAAATGCCAGGGGTTTCAGAATAATCTGCAAATTTTCGGAACCTAAGTAAATTGAGCATAACAACAGGTCCTGAAATATTACGCATTATCAGATCTCTACCAGATGCCTGAGTTGGATTTAAATATTTTTCTATCACTATCTTATTTTTTTTAGTTGAAATAAAAGGCTGAGATTTTATGCATTTATTTTATAAAGCCTAATTGCTTCATTATTGTTGTTCGATCAAAAACCTGGGAATGTCCGGATACTTTACCTTCCTTGAAATGATAAATCGTTGCCCCTTTTGTATTTATTGATTTTCCGGTTGGAGGAAAGCCGGCGATCTTACCACTGTTTAGTCCGGTCATTATCCATGTAATTGCCACATAATCACCGTCTGAAATTGCTGTGAGGATTTGAAAATTAATATCAGGGAAAGAATTAAAAGTGAAATCTAATCTTTTTGCAAACTCTTCATGATTTAAAGTTTTGCCTTCCCACGCATCAGACGTGTCAATATGAATTGTGTACGCAGGCGCAACGTATTTTGGGATACTGTCGAAGTGTTTTTCATTCCAAACTTTTTGCATAAACTCTCGCAGAAGATATTCGTTAGTCATTTTTCTTAAATTTAAATTGTGATTTTATAAAGCATGTTATTGATTTTTTTTCCAATAGGGCTTTACTAACTTACCCCACTTTAGATTGAAATACATAAAAACCGTTGTCGCTATCAAACAAAACAGGATTGCCTGGATCGTTCCTTCCGGGCCGAATGCCCCTCCTGTAATTAATCCTTGGCCTGTAATGTGAGTATTTAATAAGCTATTTGTTTTTTCATTACCTGATGTAACTGCTCCAAAAATTCCCGATTGCATAAAGTTCCAGGCAAAATGGATAGCTATCGGCAGCCATAGGTTTCTTGAATAAATATAGGCTGCGCCCAGCAGAAGCCCACCCTCTACAGCAACGCAAACCGCAGATATGAATGAACTTTCAGGATTCATTAAGTGTAGTGCTCCAAATATTATTGCAGACATTATTAAAGCAAGCCAGCTTCCTAACTTCTCTTCAACAATTCTAAATAGTATTCCGCGAATTAAAATTTCTTCAAAAATGGCTACTGTAAGGGCTACAGTTAAAGGAATTATTATAAATGAGACAGGATTAACGGATACTACCTGAAACCCATTATTTAAATATATCACGAAAACAGTGAGGGACTGAAGTGCCACTCCAATTAATAATCCCAATATCAGATTCTTTACAATCCCTTTGGCGGATATTTCGGCAACCGCCCGGTTTTCTATCTTTTGATAAAAAATCTTATACGCTGCAATTACAGCAATAGAAGCAATTATCCCTTTAGAAAGATTTCTAAAATCTTTATCAAGATCAGTTAAGGCAAGAAGTCTTGATGTAATGTTTTGTGTTATTATAAATACAGCAAAGCAAACCAAAAGCCCAAGTATTATTCTTGCAAACGGGTCACTGAGTATCTTTTGTTTTATGCCTTTATTTTCCATTATTGTGTTTTTAAAAATTTAAACTTTCAGCTCCAAGAAAATTATTAGATTGGCAAGCTGCCGGGTAGCACAAAAGATCATTCAAATAGCACTTGTCTGAAGTAATGGCTGATTCTATTTCAAGTAATATTCATTTAATGTTGTGCTTTCATTATTTCAGTTTTTTATCTATGACTATTCGTAAACACAAAATAGCTGAGATGAGTGTTAGCGGCGTAAAGAAATACAATTCAAATTGGGATTCGGCAAAAAGGTTTCCAATGGTATTTAGGCTAAAGAGAACTACTAAAAGCCAGATAATCGCATTGAGTATTTTAAACGGTAGTTTGTTTTTGATATAGTTCGCTCTGAGTAACAGTATTATTATCGAAAAGGCATTTACCAAAATTGAAATCACTTCTAACTTTCTCATCTCTGCCGCAGTGCTAATTTTACCTGCCCAAACTATGGCATAAGGTATCACTCCTGTTAACACCATTATATGAAATACCAGCACCGCACTTAATAAAGTTATCACGATATTTATAGCTTGCCTTTGTGAAATCAGTTTCATCATTTTGACTTTAAAGTTGGTTATTTTTTAATCACGTCCGAATTGAATTATTTCATCTGGGTTTCCATCCTCCGTTGATGTTGAATTGAAACCTTTGACGATGAGGTAGATGCCCAGCGAAAACTCAAATAGTGCAACAGGAACGGCGAACAGCCCTGTCAAGCTATCATGCTGTCCGATGAGTCCGAACAGCACACAGATGTCGCCAGCTATTAAGATTGGGCCACCGATGAGCCCTATCAGAGAAAGGCCTCTCGGCACCAACCTCGATTGGTACAGCAGGAAGCCCAGCAGTATGTCGTTTATGGCGGGCATGAAACTCTGTCCGACCAGGAACATTCGGTCATACATGATGACAAGTGTTCTGCCGGTGACCAATGCCCCGGGACCTGCTGTAGTCTGCCGCAAGGTCACAACCGTTAGAAGGAACATGACACCTATGAAGATCGTGCCGGCCTCCAAAACCCGCGATCCTACCAATCCCATCGCGACCCCTTCGTTCTGTTTCCTAAGGACCGGGTACAATACAGCGGCAGTTCCAATACCTGCAAGAGCCACAATTATTTCGAGGATGC
>JBDTGD010000285.1:0-7699 GCA_039937595.1 Ginsengibacter sp.
ACCGGCTGTCGTCACATTTAAATCTGGTTTGCCGGATGTTTTTATAGATAATTGCTTTTTATGAAACTTTGAAAAAGTGAATTCATCCGGCTTTTTATTTTGTGAAAAGGAATTTAAAAAAGAAAAGAATGTTAGTAAGAAAAAAAAGGAGAATCGCATGAAGGTTGTTTTAAGTCGGGTTCTACATTTAATATTATTGAGGCATTAAGTAATTCTTTCTTTACACCTCGATTTAATAAATACGTCATAAGGAGAAAAATATTGCACCATACTTCACTGACTTTACTTTAGCTAAACTTCAAATATACCAATTCAGTCCCAACCATTATTTATAAGATTATAAGACCATCATGTTCAATTCCATTTTTCTTCCCCCTCCATCAAAATAAAAATCCAAAGTTCCGACATCGGAATTCTGATTTACCTGTAAATGCCACTATATTCTTGCTTCAATAAAGATATCCGCGGTCTGACCTTCGGTGCCGACTGCTACCTACTTGCCGAAGTGATCGCTACACCTGGCGTCAGACCGAGGTGTGAAAATCAATTGATAAAGGTTAGAATTTACACTTTGTGTTTGCAAGAAATAGTATCTTGTACCACAATCTCGGTAAAAATTCGAGCTATTTAATCACCACTAAAAGCATCTATTATGGCTAACAACAATGAATCGTCTTTTACAGAAAAAGCCAATCATTTAAAAGATCAGGCTTCCCAAAAATTGAATGACCTAAAAGGCAAAGCAGGCGAAGTAGCCGATGACCTTAAAGCAAAATCAAATGAGGCTGTCAACAATCTAAAAGCAAAATCCGGTGAGGTTATGGATGACCTTAAATCAGGCAAATTGAAGGAAGAAGCAGAAGAAAAATTGAACGAATTGGGCGAGTCCGCAAAAGGTCTTTGGCATAAGATGACAGGGAAATAGAAAAGAGTTATCAGAATTTGTAGAAATATTTATAAAGACGGAATTGCCTCCGTCTTTTTTGATCCATAACGTTCGATATACCTGGCGTCAGACAGCAATTTCTTACTTCTTCACCAAAAATAAGAATCTGAAGAATTTGTTGCTTTTCTATTTTTATTCCTGAAATTTGGCACGCAAAAAGATTGAGTGGGTTGGCCCTTTTTTGGAGCGCGGTTAAGCTATTAAAAAATAAATCTCCCGCCGAATGATACCTGTGTAAATATTTCGGTTATTGTATCAGGTCCATCGTTATAAGAATACGGGCCGGTTCCGTTGAATTCAATAGCAATAGCATGCAGTCCTGCAGGAAATATATATCCCATTCTTATTACCGGCATTGCCGTAATTCGTTTATCATCCCATCTGCCCAAACCACCTTGAAACCGATCCGCATATACCTGAATGGCTAAACCTAAACCCACGAAAAAGCCTTTGTACCATCCGGCTCCGGCATTTAATTGAACCAGGAAGGCAGTAGTAAAAGTCCTCATTCGCCCTTTTTCAATCAATCCACTATCTCGGTTATTTACTCCTACAAAAAAGTAGTGAATGTAAGCGCCAAGAGCTAAACGCTTTTTTAAATTAACATCTACGCCGGCCATAAAAGATGGGCCGAGGTAATACATCTCTGCATCGCTGGAAAGATACAAGCCGCCGTACGGATGCCAACGGCTGAGGTGAGATTGAACAATCACGAGACTATCCTGGGCGTTTTTCCATTTTGCAGTTTTAAATTGACCTTGCGCAGGTAGCGGCTTCACAAATGGAATAACCACGACAATGATTGCGAGTGCGGCGTAATTTTTTATAAGGTACAGTTTCATTTGTTTTGGTTAGCGGTGCTTTTGTCTCCTATTTTTCGTTCACGCAACATCCTTAATACATTTGAAAAACGATAAATGAAGATAAGAAGAAAACATAAACATTAAAAATCTCCCGGATTCAGTAAACGAATAAATTAAGAGAATTTTTATTTTAAGCAAATTGCGTCACACACTTTTATCCAACAGAATTTCAATAACCATATTGCTATGATATTTACTGTAAGCAAATCCAAAAAAAACTTTGGCTCAACGCATGACACCAGGTCGTGGGGCATGTTGGTGCCGTGGCCGGGCGCTCCAGGCTCCTGCATTTGTGCTTTCTTCATCAAAATAAAAATTCAAAGAATTTGTTTGTTTACTGTATTTTTAGTGTGTGATAGCCTTTGTAGAAAATAGTTGATAGGATTGAATTAAATTTGAGTTCATAATTAATTTCACAAATTTAAAACGATACACAGTATTCAAAACGAATAATTACAAGCTGCTGTATGACCCACGATAATTTATTATTGAGCGAATTTAAAAAAGCAATTCAAAGAATTTCAACAACAGATG
Organism: Ginsengibacter sp.; assembly: GCA_039937595.1. Taxonomy (GTDB): domain Bacteria; phylum Bacteroidota; class Bacteroidia; order Chitinophagales; family Chitinophagaceae; genus Ginsengibacter. The sequence goes on from JBDTGD010000285.1 coordinate 2,344, forward strand.
TTGTTGAACTTGATAATAAATTTAATATCCCGTTTAATTTTGAAATTCAGCGCCTTGAAGAGGCGTTCAAAATTACAGGTCCCACAATACCTCCAAACAGGTGGTCTTATTTTCGATTTGTATTAGTAACAAGAGGATCGGGAGATTTTATAACCGGTATCTATAATTTTAAAGCCCCCAAAAATACTTTGGTTGTTTTCCCCTCCCGTATCATTACCTCAAGCAAAAACTGGAAAAAAGATTCTGAAGGCTACATTCTGTTGTTTAATATTGATTTCTTTTTGCAAAATAATTTTCCCCATAAATATATTGAAGATAAAAAAATTATAAATTCGTCAATACGTCCTTACATTTATCTTAGCGATGAACAGACAAAAAAAATTGCTTCTATTTTTGAAACTATTATTAGAGAGAAAAAGAGCAGTCATAAGCATAGAAGCGAACTAATCGCCTTAAAAATTGTGGAGCTGCTTATATTAAGCGAACGCTGGTTTGCCAAAGAACAAAATTTTGACGAAAATTTACCTTCAATAGATATCATCAAAAGATTTATTGATTTAATTGATGCGAATCTTGTTAATCAACGGTCGGTGAGTTTTTATGCAAAAAAATTGAACGTGCATCCTAATTATTTGAATTCATTAATTAAAAAAAATACCGGCTTAACCGCAAAAGAATCTATTCAAAATATGCTTCTTCTCGAAACTAAATATTTACTTCATTCAACCAATCTTTCCATTAAAGAAATCGCAAACCGTATGGGTTTTAGCGATCCCAACTACTTTACTGTATTCTTTAAAAAGTTTGAAAAAACTTCTCCCGCTAATTACCGGTCCTCTTTTATTTGAAAATTAAAGATGTTCGTTTGTTTTATAAAGGTCTTTTTCTTACAGAAGCATAACCTTTGCATCCTGAAAAATAAATAATAATTACCCCAAAGATTTTTCCTATGGCAAAGCCGCATTAGCCAGGAGCAGGGTGACATAGCAAATATGAAATACGATTCTCTTTTTGAGCAGGCCACTGATGCCATAATGGTAACAGACTTTAAGGGGAATTTTAAAGATGTGAATTCCAATTGCTGCACCCTGTTTGGCTATGCAAAGCAAGAATTGCTACAGCTAAAAATAACGGCGCTTCTTGCTCCCTCGCGTTTGAAAGAAAACCCAATCCGCTTTGATATTTTGGCCACAGGCCGTACTATTTTTAATGAAAGAGAAATGGTAGATAAAAAAGGAACCATTATTTATGTAAAGACGAACGCAAAAAAATTTGACGGTAACAGTATCCTCGTAATTGCGCGTGATATAACTCAGAGAAAATTTCTTGAGAAAGAATTGCTTCATCAAAAAATGCAGGAGCATAAAAAGATTATTAAAGCAGTGACCAATGCGCAGGAAAATGAAAGAGCCGAGATAGGACGCGAATTGCATGACAATGTAAACCAGTTGCTCGCTACTTCAAAATTGTACCAGCACCAAAGCCTTAAGGTACCTTACAAAAGACTTGAATATATTACAAAGAGCCAGGAATATCTTTCATGTGCCATAGAAGAATTGCGCAAGCTTTCTCAGGCATTGGTTGGCCCTACACAGGATAAAACCATGGGTCTTATTGCATCACTTGATAAATTGCTGAATGATATATCCATATTGGAAGATATAGAAATAAGTTCCAACTATTCTACTTGCAGGGAAGAAGAAATTGAGGTTGGCCTGAAGCTGGTTATATACAGAATTGTGCAGGAGCAGTTAAATAATATTTTAAAACATGCCCAGGCTTCAAAGATTGAGGTAGAAATCAAAAAAGAGGCAAACCGTTTACAGGTAAGTATAACCGATAATGGCAAGGGCTTTTGTCTTTCGGAAAAAAGAAATGGTATTGGCCTAAAGAATATTAAGAACAGGGCGGAAATATATAATGGAATTGTTGAGATAATATCCGCTCCCGGCGCAGGCTGCAAGATGAAAATCATTTTTATGGAATAGTTGTTCAGCAATCTATGAAGTTAGTTCACCTGCCTTGCTGTTTGCGTCTCCGCCAACAGCAATTTTACTTATCAATAATAAAAATAGACACTCCTTAAATCCATTTAAAAATCCAAAGAATTTATTAGTTTACTATATTGCTGCACCGCCTGCTGCTGTTGGCGTCTCCGCCAATATCCTTTTTACCTTAAACCAGGTCTCAATTATTTTTTAATAACATGCCAACAATCACAGTGCTTTGATTTCCCCACATGCAACTGGAACTGTAATATAGGCGGGAACACCAGGAAGTGACTTGACAGTCTTAGGTAATGACATAGACTCAGGAACTCCGTGGATAAATATCACACGATGGTCCAGGGATAAGTTATCTATCTTGTATTCCTTTTTAATGGCTGCATTTAGTTTATTAAGTGGGACTGTTATTTCATAAGTGAGAAGGCCATCTTTATCGGCAACCGAGTAAGTATCGCTTTTAATCTGCAGCCCGACAGGATCAGCATTGAATGGAATTAGAGTTGTTCCGGCGTAAGGTTCAGTTTCTATAAGATCAATGATTCCGTCACCATTGGTATCAGCATTTGAGGGAGGGCAAGTCGAGGCCTTGTCACTTATAAATCCATGAATATGTCCCAGGTGCATGCCTGGAGATAAACCTTTTACTACCATAGTAATTTTGAGCTTACCATCAGCTATGATGAAGATGGCTTGCCCGGATACTTTCGAATTGGTAAACTGCGGATTGATTGCACTAATTTCCGCTATGTATGCATGTGTTTCCCCAGCAGAGTGCTTTTGTGCGTAAGAAATACTTACGGCGAATAAAGCCAGAGTTATAGTGAAAATCAATTTCCTGAAAACCCCGGTGCATGTGCCGTTTATTAATTTTTTTTTCGTAAACATATCATATAATTTAAAGGTTCACCTTTTTGGCACAATAACTCTGCCATTCACTGATAATAGGTTATTAATCCGGATAATCTTTTTTCGAATGTTGGAAAAAGTTTTAAGAGGGATTTATTTTTCTACAAGTTTGATCTCGTAATAACTATTGTCTTTGACAAAAAGATTTACAGGATGATGTGCAGAAGAAAGATGCTAAGCTATATCTGCCTTTCCTAGATTTTTGTACCCATTCTGGCACTGGTTTCCTCACCTGTGACTGGCCGTTACTGACAATTCGCCTGATTTAATTGTAATTCCTTTCTGGTGCATCAGAATAAAAATCAGTGTTATTTATTGCTTTACTTTGTTTCTATTATCTGATATTTTCGGGGAAAGGTTTGATTGAATAAAATTTTTAGTTCATAAAAAAATCGTTAGCCGACGCTGGACTGTTGTGAAATTGATCTGTTTACCGTTGCTTTTAGCTATCTGGTACTTTAAATGTTTGTAAGATTCTCAACAAACATTCTCTGCAACATTTAATTGTCCTAATTTCATTTTTCTAAACAAACTAAATGATTAATAAAATATTATTTTACCAGCGACGAATTCTTTCTTTGAGTTCAAAAATGGTTTTTTTTCTTATTTGCTTTCTTTACTGGAATGGCAGTCTTGCACAGAATTCTATTGGCATTTTTGATGGCAATATGGATATAGGTAATCCGAAATTGCCCGGGTCTGCCAGTTATGATCAGGCTACACAAACTTATTCCCTATCCGGCGCTGGCGCTAATATATGGTTCAACAAAGATGAATTTCATTTTCTATACAAAAAGATTAAAGGAGATTTTATTCTCACAGCAAATTTTGCATTTACAGGAGACACCGCGGGGACGGATGGTCATCGTAAGATTGGCTGGATGATTCGCGAATCAACGGATGCAGATGCTGCAAGTGTAAATGCCTGTAAGCATATCGATGGGCTCGTAGTGCTGCAATGGAGGCCATTCAAAGGAATGTTTATGAGAGACCCCGAAGAAGAAAGGTTTTATCCGAAGCAAGGCGGGCAGACTATTCAACTGGAAAGGATAAGTAGCACAATTACCATGAGAATCGCGCATCCCGGGGAAACTTGGCAGTTAGTTGGCTCCTGTGATGATGTATTAAATGGCGATGTACTCGCAGGTATTTTCGTTGGTTCCCATGATTCTAATGCGGTAGCTCACGCCAGCGTTTGGAATGTGCGTATTGACGTACCGGTGATACATCCTTACACGTCAAATCCTCATGCAGTAATTCCTCCGGTAATCGAAATTTTAGGAAGCAGACTTGAAATATTAGACATAGCTGATGGCAGCCGAAAAGTAATTTATGAAGCTCCTGATCGTTTTGAAGCGCCAAATTGGATGCCTGACGGAAAGAAATTATTATTTAATGAGGGAGGAGCATTATATACTATTCCAATAGAAGGAGGCACTCCTGAAAAGCTAAACACCGGCGATATAATGGGTATCAACAATGGCCACGTAATTTCTCGTAACGGAAAAATGCTGGGTATCAGCAGCAGCCGTGAGGGATTGCCAGGCGAGGGTTCCAGAGTTTACACACTTCCTTTGTCAGGGGGCGAACCAACGTTAATAACTGAAGGCGCTACTTCCTTCCTTCATGACTGGAGTCCCAATGGTAAAGAAATGGCGATAGTAGCGAAGCGAAACGGCAGCAATGTTTATAATTTGTACAGGGTTACCCTGGCGGACAAGAAGATATTACCACTCACTACTAATACCACGGGGCATGTTGACGGGCCTGAATATTCTCCTGATGGTAAATACATTTACTACAATTCAAATGTATCAGGTACTATGCAGATATGGCGTATGAAACCTGACGGTTCTGATAAACAGCAACTCACTTTTGATCAATACAATAGTTGGTTTCCGCATATTTCACCCGACGGAAAATGGATGGTCATGATCTCTTACCCTTATGATACTGATCCAAATAATCCGCCAGCTTATAAACAGGTTATGTTGAGGCTGATGCCCTTAACTGTACCGGGGGAACCAAAAGTAATTGCCTATGTTTATGGAGGACAGGGCACAATAAATGTTAACTCATGGTCGCAGGATAGTAAGCATCTAGCTTTTGTAAGTAATGCTGAGCCCGTAAAATAAGAGTATATCAGAACGCTTTTGTTTGATGTATTTCAGACCCTGTAGGTGTTCGTTTTAAAAGTTAATGCGGTGCTATTGTCGGCGTCCTCGCCGACAAATTTTCCTGAAGCAAGAATAAAAGACATTATCGTTGTTTAATAAAAATTTCTAAGAACGAGTCGTGAATAAAAGGGAAATCTTTAATAAAAGTTTGTTTACTGTAATGCTGTGGATATCAAATCCTGGAACCACGTGCGGTAAGCCGTAACCTTTTGGTAAATTTGCTTTGACCCAAACCATACTTTTACTATTACTTAGGAACGCAACATT
>JBDTGD010000286.1:0-3141 GCA_039937595.1 Ginsengibacter sp.
CTGCTTAAAAAGAAAAAATCAATTCAGCTTACTATTTTGTTGTGCCGTCATCCTTTTCGCATCCACAGCAAATGCACAATCGAGTGAAAGAGAAATCAATGCTAAGGTGACCGTGTTAGTGAAAAAAATGACTCTTGAGGAAAAAGTTGGCCAGATGGCCCAGGTATCTCTTGAATCGTTAGGAAAAATAGACGGCCCAAATTTCATTTTTGACGATGCTAAATTGAAGGACGCTGTCATTAATTATAAAATCGGTTCCATCTTGAATTCTCCCGGAGAACCGCTAAAAGCGGAACAGTGGAATGAAGTTGTTGGACAAATTCAAAAGACAGCAAACGAAACAAAAATGAAGATTCCTATCCTGTATGGGCTGGATGATAATCACGGATGTAACTATGTTTTGGGCGCTACGCTTTTTCCCCAGGAGATCGGACAGTCTGCCACATGGAATCGTCAATTGATATACAATGCGGGTGTTATTACTGCTTATGAATCACGAGCGGCAAGTGTTCCATGGACTTTTTCACCGGTACTTGACCTGGGCACAAACCCTGAGTGGCCGCGTATTTGGGAAGATTATGGTGAAGACCCTTACCTCGATGCGCAAATGGGTGTTGAGTTCATAAAAGGAGTACAGAATCCATTGGGAAGCAAAGATAAACTGGCAGTAAGCATTAAACATTATATGGATTATTCAGATCCTAAATCAGGCCACGACAGAACGGATTCGTGGATACCTGAGCACTATCTGCGTGAATATCATTTACCTCCATTTGCAGCGGCGGTTGAAGCCGGAGCCAGAACCGTAATGGTAAATTCTGCCTTAATTAACGGTATTCCCACCCACATCAATAAACATCTTCTTACAGATATTCTTAAAACCGAATTGGGTTTTACCGGTTTTATAGTGACCGACTGGCAGGATATTGAAAATGTGTATCGTCGTGACCATATCACAAAAAGTATTAAGGAGGCAACTATGTTAGCTATCAATGCCGGAATTGATATGTCAATGATCCCGTACGACTATAAAGAATTTTGTACAGATTTAATTGCTTTGGTAAAAGAAGGGAAAGTGCCAATGAGCAGGATTGATGATGCCGTAACAAGAATTTTGAGAGTGAAAGAGGAACTGAATCTTTTTGAAACACCGATGACTTACGTTAAGGATTACCCGAAATTCGGAAGTGAAGAATTTCAAAAGGCATCTTACAATACTGCCGCGGAATCTATCACGCTTTTAAAAGACAGCAACAACATTTTACCTTTGCCAAAGACAGCTAAAATATTGGTATCAGGCCCTAATGCCAATTCAATGCGCAGCTTAAACGGTGGCTGGACTTACACCTGGCAAGGAGAAAAAACCGATGAATACGCAGCACAATACAACACCATATTAGAAGCGGTACAAAATAAATTTGGCCCCGTGAATGTTCAGTACGTACCGGGCATAGGATATGATAATACATGGGGTAAATATTATGTGGATTCTGTGATCGACATCAATGCCGCTGTAAAAGCCGCAGCCGGTGTAGACTACATCCTGCTTTGTATTGGAGAAAACAGCTATACGGAAACTCCAGGAAACCTGAACGACTTAAGCCTCTCTGACAACCAGATGCTGTTGGCGCAGGCTATGCTCAAAACAGGCAAGCCGGTTATCGTAATTTTGAATGAAGGAAGGCCAAGGATCATTAATAAAATTGTTCCGGGAGCATCTGCTATTTTAGACATCTATCTTCCTTCCAATTTTGGTGCGAATGCATTGGCAGATATTCTTACCGGCGATGTGAATCCAAGTGGAAAACTTCCTATCACTTATCCACGCTATACCAATTCATTGGTTCCTTATATTCACAAACCTTCAGAGGGAGGTGGCAATCCGCAAGGTGGCGACTATGATCCGCAGTGGCCATTTGGTTTTGGATTGTCTTACACCACTTTTGCTTACAGTAATCTTACCATTAATAAAAATAGTTTCTCTCCTGATGAAACCGCTTCCATTTCGGTTACAATAAAAAACACCGGAACCCGCGAAGGAAAAGAAGTGGCTCAATTATTTGTTTCACAATTGGTAGCCTACATGATTACTCCTGATGTAAAAAGATTACGTGATTTTGAAAAGATAGATTTGAAACCAGGTGAATCAAAAACAGTGACTTTTAAATTGTCATTAAAAGATTTGGCCTTTGTAAATAATGAAAATAAGAAGATCCTGGAAGCAGGAGATTTCAAGATACAGGTCAACGATCTTACTGCTATGTTTACTGTGAATAAAACGAAGACCTTTTAAAGGCTTATATTCTTCGGCCCAAAAAGAAAACTTAACTATTGCAAAAGGAAATAGGTAAATGGAAAAAGTGTGCTGTGTTTTTGACGCCACCTGTTTTTTCGGAAAGACAAAAACATGATAAATGTTGCTTTACTGCGCCAATAGATCTGGTCTATTATCGAAGACAAAATAATATTATACTTTGCGCCGGATAAATCCGACATCTATTGGATTGTGTAACAAATTTTAATTCGTGGAAATTCCCTGTCTGCATGACGCAGTCAGGCAGGGTGTAATTCCTGTCTGAATGGCTTCAGTCAGGCAGGCGTGGCAAAAAGCGTTTGAGCTGAAAGGTCAAATAAAAATCACTACACATTTCTATCCGGAGGCTAGTATAACTGTAATGATTAAACGAAATTTAAAATAAAGCAGCAATATGAAAAGATATATTTTATTGATGTCAACTTTCTTCTTTTTTATAACCGTCACTGCACAGAAATTCAAAAACCTTGCGCTCACTCCGCCGATGGGCTGGAATAGCTGGAATATTTTTCAGACCAACATTTCAGAGAAATTGGTGATGGAAACTGTCGATGCAATAATTGCTTCCAGGATGAAAGCTGCAGGTTACGAATATATTGTTTTAGATGATGGCTGGATGACAAAGGAAAGGGATGTTAATGGTAATCTTGTCCCAGATCCTAAAAAATTTCCGCATGGGATGAAGGCTTTGATCAATTATGTACATTCAAAAGGATTAAAATTTGGATTATATAATTGTGCCGGAACAAAAACCTGTGCCGGCTATCCGGGAACAAGAGGTTACGAATACCAGGATGCAAGATTTTACGCCAGGCTCGGAATTGATT
>JBDTGD010000287.1:0-4105 GCA_039937595.1 Ginsengibacter sp.
GCCATTCACTTGCCGCCCAGTAAATAACCGGAACAGCAACCAGAGCCGAGAGTAAAACCAGTTTGATAAAATCTTTTGAAACCAGAACCAATATGGCCGATAGTGAAGCGCCTAATATTTTGCGGATACCAATTTCTTTGGTACGCATTTTTATTACAAAAGCTGAAAGCCCGAGCAACCCGAGACATGCAACAATGATTGCAAGCAACGCGAATACTCCGAACACATTCCCCAAACGCTGATCAGAGAGGTACTGGCTGTTAAAAAAATCGTCAAGAAAAAAGAACTGGAAGGGTTTTCCGGGGAATGTTTTTTTGAACAAAGATTCTATGCCAGAAAGACTTTTATTAAGACCAACTGCACCTGTATTTATATTCAATGATACATTATCCCATCCCCAGTTATTGTATGAAGGATAAAAGAATAAGATAGGTTCATACGCTTCTTTCAGGGAGCGCTGATGAAAATTTTTCACAACACCTTTTATAGTAGCATAGTATTCGCCGTTGCCAGAATAAAAAGTAATTCTCTGGTTTACGGCTTCCCTGGCGGATGTAAAGCCCAGGGTTTTTACAAGTTCTTCGTTAACCAGTACTTTCAAACCCTTGTCCATTCCAAACACACCCATTCCATTGCGGCTCAAGACTTCTGAACTATCCTCAACTGAAAGGTTGCTACCCGCCACAAAGGGTATCTGATACGTATTTGCAAATTCGTGATCAATTTGATAAATAAATGTGGGGATTTTATGCTGTACGTCCTGTTCAGCTCTTCTTACATATTGGTGATTATTTATGTTGCCGCCGGGTACTTCGGCAGTATATGATATATTTTTTACAGAAGAAAACTGTCGCAATACTTCCTGTTTAAAATAATTCAATTTGGCTGCGTGGGTAGAATCAGTAAATGCAGACGTAATTTTAACAACCAATATCTGATCTTTTTTATAGCCCAAATCTCCCTTGCGCATAAAGTTTAATTGTGCAAATACAACCAGGGTGGCGGCAATCAGTATAATGGAAAGAAAGAATTGAAAAGAAAGTAATGCCCGCCTTAACGAAAGTTTTGTATTTGATTTTATGATCAGTCCTTTAAGCACCCTTACCGGGTTAAAAGAAGATAAAATAAACGCAGGATAGGCACCTACTAACAGAGAACCTGAAAGAAAAATTACAGCAACCCAGAGCCAGAAAGATGGATGGCTTCCCATTCCCCGCGTGAAGAACGCCACACTGATATTTTTCCCCACCAGCTGGTTAAACAGGGGTGTGGTTTGAGTGATGATAAAAACAGTAATCACCAGCGCCAGTAAATTAATCATTAGGGACTCTATCAGAAATTGTATGATCAGTTGCTTTTTTGCTGCGCCCGACACTTTGCGTATACCCACTTCCTTGGCCCGCTCCATTGATTTGGCGGTTGAAAGGTTGATATAATTGGTCCAGGCAATCAGCAGAATGAACACACCAATAACAGACAGAAAAAAAACCTCTTTTTCATCGCCGTTTACTTCAGCTTCGTCAATATAATGCGACTTAAGGTGGATATCCGTAATTGGCTGCAAGTGGAAATAAATCCGGAAATTCATTTCCTTCATGTCGTTGCCCAGGTATTTATCAATTAAAGCAGGGAATTTTGCTTCCACCTTTTTAACATCCGTGCCGGGCGCCAGCAGCACGTAAGTATAAAAAGCGTCCCAGCCCCAATTATCTTCCTGCTTCCATTCTTTCAAAGCTGGCCCCAAGGGTACCAATGCATCGAATTTCAGGTGAGAATTTCCAGGGATATCCGCAAATACACCTGTAACTTTAATGGGGAACTTTCCATTTGAAACCAATATTTTATTTATAGGATCCTGGGTACCAAAATATTTCTTTGCCATCGATTCCGATATCACAATCGCATTCAAGTCTGAAAGACAATGCCTCTTGTCGCCGCGAATCAGGGGATAAGAGAATACATTGAAAAAAGAAGAGTCTGCGAAATAAATATTGTTTTCAAAAAATGCTTTTTTTTGCTCACCTTCCTGGTAAGACATATAGTTCGACTTGGAAAAAGATTTATAGCTCAACATTCTTACAACATCAACTACTTCGGGAAAATCTCTCTTCAAAGCAGGCCCTAAAGCAGCATAATTCGTCACCGAGGGTGGCGCATCCGATAAACTCCCCGAGTAAGAAATAGGAACGCGATAAATGTTCGGAGCATTCGTATTAAACCGGTCGTAACTTTTTTCAAAGTTTACATACTGGAAAATAAAAAAACATGCCGTCATCCCCAGGGCCAAACCCAGGATATTGATTGCGGAATATATTTTATTCCTTAACAAATTTCTCCATGCGGTTGTGAAATAGCTTCTGATCATGATAAAATATTTTATGAGTAATAAAATTTATTTTACTTGGTTTGTTAAAACAATGCCTCCATGTTCTATCACATCTTCTAAAGAATAAATCCAAACAAGCGGTTCATTATTTCCTAACTTTCATATTCGCATATTCTTTAGATATTCATGTCGCCACCCTAACTATTTTTCAAACTGTCATTAGTTTAGGCACCCTTCGCTCCACTCTGTGGAGAGAAGCCGAGGTGAGGGCTCATTCCGTTCTCAAACTCTTCACCGGATTGGCTACCGCTGCTTTTATTGCCTGGAAACTCACCGTGATCACCGCAATCAAAATGGCTATAATACCCGCAGCTAAAAATATCCACCAGCTAATATGAATTCTATAGGCAAAACTTTGTAACCATTTATTCATAGCCCACCATGATAATGGAAATGCAATGAGACACGCGATAAAAACCAATTTGATGAAATCTTTAGAAAGCATTTTGGTTACAGAGGTAACACTTGCACCAAGTACTTTGCGAATACCGATTTCTTTGGTACGTTGTTCAGCCGTATAAGTAACTAATCCAAATAATCCAAGGCAAGCAACGAGTATGGTAAGCAAGGCAAAAATGTTAAGTATTGTTCCGGTATTTTGTTCTGCGGCGTAAGTTTTATTATACAGGTCATCCATAAAAGTAAAGCTGAAGGGATCGCCGGTATTGAACTGATCCCATTTCGTTTTCATCGTGGCAAGTAAACCCTTAATGTCGGCTGTTTGTACTTTAAAGATCAGGCCGACATCAGGAACCAGCGTCATCAGTAAGGGAGTAATTGGTTCATGTAACGATTGAAAATTAAAATCTTTTACCACACCAATCACATGAAAAGGCACATCGTTTCCTCGGGTACTGTTTTGGCGTACAATTGTTTGCCCCACCGCAGTCAGGTCATTCCATCCGAAAGCTTTTGCTGCGGTTTCATTTATAATCATCGCCGTGGAATCGGTGGCAAAATTTTTAGAGAAATTTCTGCCATTGGCCATCTTCATTTCAAACGTAGGAATATAATTTTCATCTACATGATATTCCTGCGTTCTCATAATTTCGTTATCGCGACCCAGCGGATAAGCCAGCGCATTACTTCCGCTGCTTGGCCCCGCGGGCTTATAGGATGAAACAGTTGCATTTACAATGCGTGGGTCATTTAGCATCTCCTGTTTATATACCTCTTCATTTTGCCCCAATACATAAGAGTTGGGAATGGTAAGCAATTGATCTTTATCGTAACCTAAATTTTTATTTTGGATAAATCTCATTTGCTGCCACACGACAATAGTTCCTATTATCAACCCAACAGAAATAAAAAACTGGAAAACAACCAGGCTGCTTCGTAAACCAAAACTTTTATTGCCGGGAGTAAATTTGCCTTTTAATACTTCTATAGGTTTGAATGACGAAAGATAAAAAGCAGGATACAATCCGGCGATGAAGCTTACCAATAAACCAAGCCCGATAAATGCTGAAATAATTTTTAAATTAAAACCGAAATTCAAATCCTGTCCGGAGATACTATTAAAAACCGGCAATGCAAGTTTCACTAAAACACTTGAAATAAGCAACGCGATAAAGACCAACAATCCTGATTCAATCAAAAATTGTTTGATGAGTTGAATTTTTCCTGAGCCGATTACTTTACGAACACCCACTTCTTTGGCTCTTTGAGAAGCGCTTGCAGTGGAGAGATTGATAAAATTAATACAAGCTATCAACAGCA
>JBDTGD010000288.1:0-6461 GCA_039937595.1 Ginsengibacter sp.
AGAAAATTATATTCTTCACTCATTACACATGAAGGAATTTTGTAAACAGGAGCCGATAATGACTTGAGTAGTGCAGAGCCGAAGTCTTTCGTAGAAGATGGAGCAGGTGATTCTTTCCAGTTACCTGGTAATTTTTCTTCTGTTATTAGTTTTATTGCTGTTTCGGGAATTTCGAAAGTAGTGATGCTTAGTGCACGGGGCACTTCATCAATATTGATGTTTACGGTATATTCCAATATAGCAAGCGCCCTGCTCTGGGAAGTATAAATACAGGGAATAGTTTTATGATTCCATCGCCCGCCAAATAACTTGGCGCCTTCACCAGATAAATCTCCTGAAAATTTTGTAGCCCCTACTCTGTAAACTTGCATCGACGATATTGTTGTTAGGAATAAACGCCATAAGCAATTCTTCCAATAAGATTTTTGATTTCTTCGCGACCGTATTGATTGTCAATTAAATCGTAAGGAACCTGGCCGCCCAGGGCACGATTGGGATTACGCATCCATTGGTTGAAAAGATCTTTATCGCCAAAAATCTCAAAACCAAAGGAATATAAATCTGCAAGGCTTACAATTTTTTCACTCAGTGCCATATTAAATTTTTGGTCTCTTTTTTTGTTGATTAAAGTAGCCCGGGTAACAGACAATGCCTTTGCCAGCATTGAATAATCTAAAGCGGCCTTATTTTTTAAAAGTTCTAAATCTTTTTTGCTTACGCCATTTTTTATCACCTTCATTTTTTCAAAAGAGGTCATTTGGCTTTCAGACTTGCCGGCAGCGCCGGAAAGAATGGCCAAATTAATATTATTACTTTTATAAATTGCCAATGGCTCTTCAACCATTGTTAAATCATCATCGGTTACTGGATATTTTTTTGGTGCTGATTTTGGTTTTTGGGCCATGGTATAATATTTTAATTATCAAGTACAAATTTATACTTTATTTCTGGGATTAAAAACTTTTTATTAAAATTTCTGCAAGCGAAAAATGATAATTTTCTGTTTTTTATTTTTTAAGCTAAAAGTACGCTACCACATTAGTTTTCCGCCATAATAATCCAACACTTTTTCTCTTAAAACAAAATCATATTTAGCGATAATAAGGTTGTTTTGCGAAAGATTAAGATTGTTTTTTGCAATTAAATAATCGACGGAAGTGATAACGCCGGAATTGAAACGCACTTCCGTTGTATGAAAGGATGCTTCAAAAGATTGTACCTGGTCCTGGAGTAATTTATATTTCTCGGATGCCAGAGTAAGATTTACATAAGCTTGCTCAATGGATTGTTGCAACTGGGTTTTTGTATGTTGCTCTATTATTTCATTATTTTTAAAATCAATTTTTGCCAATTTAACCTGGTTTCTTACGCGGAATGCATTAAAAAGTGGAATGCTCAATCCCAGGTTTATGGTATAATAAAGGTTGTTGTTTAGTTGACTACCAAAATTGATTTTCTGGGCATTGTAGTTATCCTGTTTTGCTATCACAGGATATTGTGTTCCATCTACCGTGACATAATTTGACGAAGGCGTTTCTGTAGTATTTACAAAATAATTGCGGGTGGCCACACTCGAATAATTAGTATTGATATTGCCACCAAAAGATAGGGTAGGGAACAATTGTCCTTTTATGGATCGAATATTTTTTTCAGCGCTTTCAGTCCTGAGCTCTGCGGCTTTTATTTGCGCAAACTGTTGTAAAGCGGTGTTATAAATTGAATCAGGAGTATCGGTATAGTTAATATTGAAATTCCTTTCAGGAATTCTTTCCAATGCAAGATCCTTACTGTAAGGAATATTCAAAAGCTGTGCCAGGCTTATTTTTGCGGTTTCCAGGTTCGCCTTATTAGTTACGACCGCTATCTGGTCATTGGCCATCTGTCCTTTTAGATCATAAAAGTCTGACGGTAATACATCTCCACTTTGATTTAATATCGAAAGACGTTCTACCTGTTTTTTCGTTACCAAAACCTGGTCTTCAGATTGTTTCAAAACATCTTGTGTGCTCAATATCTGCAAGTAAGCTAAAATAACATTGATGGTAAGATTATCTTTCGCCTGTTGCAATTCCATTTTAGATGCTTCATATCCCAGTTTGTTGGATTTGATTGCATTTTGCAAGGAAAATCCGTTGAACAATAAAATATTACTGCTTCCCCCATAACTTCCATAACCAACTTTTTGATCAATAAATGCGTTAGTAAACGGATCAATGCTTCTGCCGTAATTATTTCCCTGGTTAACAGTAGCATTCAAATTGGGCAACATATTTTCTCTTGTTTGCTTCAGCGTAATATCTGCTTTCTGCATCAGCAAATCCGATTGCAAAACGTCAAAATTGTTCTTGATTCCAATTTCTATTGCCTGTTTTAAAGTCAGTTTATCTTGTGCTTTTACAAATAAAGCGCCTGATATAAGAAGCGCAATTAAAAAAAATGATTTTGAGCACTTCCCGAAATTTTTCATTCGCTTAAAAAATTCAATTATTGGTCGCATACTTTCGTTTCTTGTTTGATTTTTTATAGTTCTTTATTCTCAGAATTCTCCATTCTCAATTAATGAACAATTCTCCCATCCAGTAAATTCACAATCCTGGATCCATATTCAGCATTTTTTTCAGAATGTGTCACCTGGATAATTGTTACACCTTCATTATTTAATTCTTTAAAAATACCCATGATATATTCTCCTTGTTTTGAATTCAGATTTCCGGTAGGTTCATCTGCGAGGATCAATTTTGGCTTCACAATTAATGCGCGGGCAATTCCTACTAATTGTTGCTGGCCTCCTGAAAGCTGGGTAGGAAAAAGATCTTTCTTCCCTACGATTTGAAAACGATCCAACATGTCGGCAACCATGGATTTTCTTTCAGAAGATTTGATGTTTTGATAAATCAACGGTGTTTCAATGTTCTCATAAACGGTAAGTTCGTCTATTAAATGATACGCCTGGAACACAAAGCCTATGTGTGTTTTGAACAGATGAGATCGTTGCTTTTCTTTCAACTTAAATACGTTTTCCCCCAGGAAAGTATATTCGCCCTCATTGGGATCATCCAGCATACCTATCACATTCAGAAGTGTTGACTTTCCTGAGCCCGATGGCCCCATGATGGAAATAAATTCGCCCTCGGCCACATCGAGATGAATGTCTTTTAAAACAAAAGTGCGGTTGACACCGTTGTTGTACCATTTGAAGATTTTCTTTAAAGAGAGCATAATTTATTGATTAATTGGTTTGTTAATTAAATAGTTTTTATTATTATTTTTTTTCGTTTAATTATAAGTGTTGTTTTTTGTTTTTTCAGTAAACAAACAAATATTCAATATTCCTATTCGCCATTTAAGATTACTCGTTCCTATTCCTCACTCACTCCTCAAACTCTTGATAGGATTAGCCAACGCCGCTTTTATTGATTTATAGCCTACTGCGATCCATGCTATAATTATAGATATTAAAATTGCCATAATAAATATTCCCGCATTCATATTTATCCTGAATACAAAGTTTTCAAGCCAGTGATTCATCATATACCATGCGACCGGAACGGCGATCACAGACCCAACAAGAATGAGAACAGTAAACTCTTTGGAGAAAAGATAAACGATATTTTTTACCGAAGCGCCTAATACTTTTCTTACGCCAATTTCTTTGGTTTTTTGAACTGCCATAAAGGAAACCAATCCATACAATCCAAGACAGGAAATAAATATAGCAATGCCGGCAAATATTTTATATAACAAAGCTAGTTGGTCGTCTTGTTGATAGAACTTTGCAATCTCTTCATCCATAAATGAACTCGTGTAAGCGTATTCGGGAAAATACTGCTCCCACGCAGTCTCAATAGCAGCCTTCGTTTTGGGTATGTTGGACGAATGCAATTTTAACGCAGTAACTGTATAATTATTTATGTTTTGACAAATCATGATAGGTTTGATTGCATCTCTCAGTGAACTTGTCTTAAAATCTTTAACCACTCCTGAAATGGTTTTCCACGTACCTCCGCCCAACCGGATTTCTTTCCCTATCGTCTCTTCAGGACGCTTAATACCTAACTGTTTTATCATTGTTTCATTAATGACAACTTCTTTTGCAGTGTCACTTTTACCGAAAGATTCTCCCGCGAGAAACTGAAGTCCAAATGTTTTAAAATAATCGTAGTCAGCGAATTTTAAACTCACCTGGAATTTTTCATCAGGCCGATGATCGTAGGCAAAACTAGTGGACCAGTTATTATCGGATGAAGGAACATCGCTGTTAAAACTCAGGGATTGCACTCCGGGCAACTGCAATACTTTTTGTTTGAAAGCTTCCTCACGTGCATGAAAGGCGCTGTCCGTATTTGCATTGAGTAGCAGGACAGCATCCTGGTTGAAACCGAGATCAGCATTTTTCACAAAACTCATTTGTGTAACAGCTACGATTGTACCAATGATGAGAATTTGAGAAATGGCAAATTGTAATACTACAAGACTTCTTCTTACCGAAATCCCGCCAACCGAAGCCGAAGTTATTTTATTTTTCAAAGCCAAAGCAGGCGTGAATCCTGAAAGAACAATTGCCGGATAAGTCCCGGCAAAAAGTATAATGGCCGCGCTCAATACTGCCAGGAAAATAATAGTTTGTTGGTTAAACAAATTAACGGATCCTTGAATCAATGCAATGTTCTTAATTAAGGGAAGACAAAGTGTAGTAATAGCAAAAGCCAGCAAAAGAGCAACGAATACAATACCAGCGGTTTCACCAATTATTTGAGCAAATAGTTGCCACCGAAAGCTTCCTAATACTTTTCTGATGCCTATTTCTTTGCTCCTTCCGACGGCCTGCGCGGTAGATAGATTGATAAAATTGATACAGGCCATGATGATGATGAACAAGCCAATTAAGGATAAGGTCCACAAGATTGCTTTGCTGGTAACCTGGTTGCCGAAATTGGAAAATCTTTTGTCGAAATGCACTTCACTTAGTGGTTGTAAAAAACTTCTGGTGTTGTTGCCTGAGGCTTTTTTAGTTGTGTTATATTTTTCATTGAAAGAAACCAATTGTTTGTCAATTTCACGTGGAGAAACATTTGTTGGCAGCAGCATAAATACCTCAAAATTACTGTTGGTATTGTGCCATTCATCTACATAATTAAAAGTCGCTGCGTTTGCCTTGACGGTTTCATAAGAGGTTACAATTAATAAAGGGAAATCCGAATTAAGAGACGGGTCTTTTAAAATCCCGGCAATCTTCACGGTAGCGGTATTGTCCAGTTTTAAATATTTCCCAATTGCATTCTTCCAGTTTCCAAAATACTTTTCAGCCTGTTTTTGCGTGAGCACTGTATTGTTGGGATCCTTTAAAACAGAAGGATCGCCAACAAGCCAATCATAATGGAACACTTTAAAAAACTGTGGGTCGGCAAAAAAGAATCCTGAATTCTCTATAAACTTTTTATCGGGAGCATTTTGTGATGCACTGCTTCCCAATACCGTAACCTGGCTTCCATAATCCGCCATTAATACCCCTGAGGTAATTTGTGGAAAATCATTTCGTAAAGCAGCCAATGCCGGAACCGGAACTCCGGAATTGTAAGTGACTCCATCTGAAAAATTATTCTGCGTCACCACGTGATATATCCGGTGATAATTAGGCTGAAATCTATCATAGCTTAATTCATATTTCACCACGGTGAAAAGCAATAAACACGATGCAATTCCAATGGCAAGCCCTGCTATATTAATTATAGAAAAAGCTTTATGGGCTGTTATATTCCGCAGGGCGATCTTTAAATAATTTTTAATCATGCCTGTAATTTTATTTCAATTTATTAATTTCACCGTTCTATATAAGAAAATTGATGCCACTTATTTAGCCATTGCTTTTCAGCATTTTATGAAGTTTAAAAAAACGAAGCTGTACGGTTTTGATACACTTTGTGTTTCGTTTTGATACAGGGAGCAACCGTTGTAAAGACACAAATTAAATCCAGCTTAATTATATTCCTTCCATTTCAATTCTTCTACAAAATATTTTTTAGCCTTTGAATTTTCTAAACAAAATAATCTAATTTTGAAATCGCTGTCATAAAAACCGGGAACTAACGATGCTATATAAAAGGACGATTCTCTTTTTAAGCCTGGGAAGCGTTCCTTTTAATTCCGGGGTACGTTTTCAACACAATTTTGGAAATTACGCGACAAATTTATTTTCATTTAGAATTTCTCACTCATTTGGATTCGGAAGAAGGAATGATTATTAATTGACTTCTTTTTAATAGCTACTTATTATGAAAGGATTTTTTTTCTGCCTGCTTACGGTTGCATTTTCGACGATAAATGCGCAAATGACACCACCGAAATATTACACTTCTAACTGGTTAGAAACAACAAAGGACAAAGCAGTATTTTATGCTGACTTTTTAAAGGATGGTGCCAATTATAAATGTACTTCGTATTGGATCAACACCAGCACTGTA
>JBDTGD010000289.1:0-1800 GCA_039937595.1 Ginsengibacter sp.
GTTTCTCGTAATAAACATAAGAAGACGAAGCCGCAATTTTATTGCAGGCAACTATCGAGATGCTTTTTTGCAATATCTCCGCATAATGTTTTGCAATATTCTCATTGGCTGTCACATCCACAAAAACTGAATTGCGCATATTCTTTTCATGCATGGCGTTGACAAATGCTGAAAGCGACATTTCATCCCCGCCCTGAAGCAGTTCTTTCCAGTTTTTTAAATCAATCCCTTTTTCATTAAAAAGCATTTTTTTGCTATTAGCAATCCCTATAACTCTTATGGTTAAACGAAGATTTTTTTGAAGGTAATGATTTTGCTGGGACAACTGAGCCAAAAGTCGCGACCCTACATTTCCCACGCCGGTTATAAATAAATTTACCTGCTTGAAAGTAGTTTCAAAAAATGCTTCGTGAAGCACGTTCACTGCTTTTTTCACATCGTTGGCAGCAATTACCGCGGAAATATTTCTTTCAGAAGAGCCCTGTGAAATGGCTCTTACATTCACGCCGTTTCTTCCCAACGCGCTGAACATTTTTCCGCTGATACCGGGATGGCTTTTCATCTTATCACCCACCAGCGCTATGATAGCAAGATCCTTTTCTATCTTCAACGGTTCTACTTTATGTTTTTCTATTTCATAGTCAAAAGCTTTGTCCACGGCTATTTTTGCGCTTTCAGCGTACACATCTTCAATACCAACACAAATGGAATGTTCCGATGAACTTTGCGTAATCAAAATCACATTTATTTCTTCGTTTGCTAAAGTTTCAAAAAGTCTTTTTGAAAATCCCGGAATACCCGCCATACCACTTCCTTCAAGGCTTAACAAAGCGATTTTATTGATGCTGGAAATACCCCGTACACTGCTACCATTTTTGACAATGGAATTCTCGATCAACGTACCATGGTCAGCGGGTGCAAAAGTGCTCTTAACCCAAACCGGAATGTTCTTCATCATTACCGGTTGTATGGTAGGCGGATAAATAACCTTAGCGCCAAAATGAGAAAGTTCCATTGCTTCGCGGTACAATATATGAGGAATGATCTTTGCATTACTTACCAGTCGCGGATCTGCAGTCATCATCCCACTTACGTCAGTCCATATTTCCAGGGCAACGGCATCTAATGCAGATGCGATAATTGAAGCGGTATAATCAGAGCCGCCCCTGCCCAGGGTAGTAGTGATGCCGTTACTGTCAGAAGCAATAAATCCGGGTGCTACAAAAAAAGATGCTGTTGATGCGGCAAAATAATCTTTGATTTTTTTATTTGTCAATTCAAAATCCACCACGGCATTTTCATAATGCGAGTTGGTAGTAATCAATTTCCTGGTATCTACCCATTTGTTTTCGAAGCCTGAGCTTTGAAACTTTGCTGCAATAATCTGGGAAGAAAGTAATTCGCCATAACTCATCATCCTGTCCCTGGTTCGCGAGGTTAATTCTTTTAATAAAAACACACTATTGCAAATATCTTCCATCTCATTACAATGTTGCATCACCATGCTTAATACCCTGCTTTGGTTTGCAACAGGTATCAGTTGTTTTACCACTTCCAAATGACGGTTTTCAATTTTATGCAGTTCTTCTTTATATTTCTCGTCGCCTTTAGAAGCAGTTATTACACTATTGAGCAGGGCATCCGTAGTGCCTCCCAACGCCGAAACCACTACCATTAGTTTTTCCTTCTCAGAGCGATCCTTCAATATAGAGATGATCTTATTTATATTTTCAGCATTTGCTACAGACGATCCGCCGAATTTTAATACACGCATATTTTTAAATAATTAATAAAATGAAA
>JBDTGD010000290.1:0-5779 GCA_039937595.1 Ginsengibacter sp.
GAGTTTTTCGTGAAACGGCGTTGTAATTTTTACAGTTTGGCCCGGCAGAAGCGGGGAAGGTAAAATCAATTTTGCGACGTCAATATATAATGGATGGTCTTCTAAATTTGCAGTTGTTCCATTTACTTTAAAATCCAAGCGGTTGATGTATCCGCGTTTGTCCTCGTCACTAAAATAAAAATCAGTTCTTCCTAAAATCAACATTTGCTCACTAAAAGCGGTCAGGTCATTTTTATAAGCATTTGGCCACAGGTTAAACCATATATAATGAAGCGTATCAGGAGAGTTATTAGTATAATTTATAATCTCAAATGCGTCGAGTGTATTTTCAGTATCGTAAAGCGTAACGTCGATATTGTAATTTACTTCTTGTTGAAAATATTTTTTTTGGCCGGGAGCATCAGGTATTTGGGAAAAAAGGAAGCAGATTAGAAAAAAATTTTTCAAAACGATTATTTCATCAAATATAAATAATAATAGCAACAGGCTTAACGACTTATAAGAATAAAAATCTTACTTTTTTTATAAACGCAATTTTTAAATAAATCTTATTCCAATAACCTGGGTTAAAATACGTTTTGAATCAAAATTTGAAAATAGAAATTTTTTATAAAAAAAAATTTCTGTTTCGAATAAAAGTCTATCTTTATACTTTGTTAATGGGTTTAGTGTGTTTTTCTTTTGGCTGATGTTTCTCTTAATCAGGTTTCTTCAGTTCATTGTAGCTACTGATTCATTAATAGTTATTTTAATTTATTAAACAAAAGTTTTTACAATGAACATTTATGTTGGTAATCTTAGTTGGTCTATGACTGATGACGATTTAAGTAATTTATTTACTCAGTATGGCACCGTTACAAGTGCAAAAATCCTTAAGGAAAAAAACACCGGCCGTAGCAAAGGCTTTGGTTTCGTGGAAATGGAAGACGATGAAGCAGCAAAAACTGCAATCGCCACATTGAACGAAAGCGAAGTACAGGGTCGTAAACTAATTGTTAACGAATCACAACCTCGTCCTGAAGGCAGCGGCTACAAGAAAAGTGGCGGCGGCGGTGGATATGGCGGCGGCGGCGGTAGAAGTAGCGGTGGCGGATACGGCGGCGGTGGCGGCGGTAGAAGCAGCGGCGGCGGATACGGCGGCGGCGGTAGAAGCAGCGGTGGCGGATACGGCGGCGGCAGAAGCAGCGGTGGCGGTGGGGGTTACAATAAAGATTATTAAGTTTTTTTTGATATCAGATTTTCAAATCCTTTTCATTTATTTGGAAAGGATTTTTTTTGTCATGGATTTCACGGATTTTTTGCCGCTAATCGCACGAATTAACATGAATGAAATCAGTCAGGCAAATACCTCGTATTTCTATTTTTGAGAATGTGATTTGAAATTGGATAATCGGTTTTTATAGCGAATGAGATCTCATTTGGATAAACTTGTCGGGATGAACAAGCCTGGCAGAGGTTGATTTCGTTCTCTATCATGGGATTCCACTTTTAAACCCAAGTCTTTATAGTAAATCAACAAATTTTTAAAATTCCGATTTTACTTTTTGCATTGAGATCGGTCATTTCATTACTTCCGCCATTGTCTTTCCAATATCTGCCGGGCTGGCTACCACGTGCACCCCACATTCAGCTAAGATTTTCATTTTTGCGGCTGCGGTATCTTCGGCACCGCCCACAATAGCACCGGCGTGTCCCATTCTTCTTCCCGCAGGAGCTGTTTGTCCCGCGATAAATCCTACCACAGGTTTGCGATTATTTTCTTTTATCCAGCGCGCAGCTTCAGCCTCCATTCCTCCGCCAATTTCGCCAATCATGACGATGCCGTCAGTTTCTGGATCATTCATAAAAAGTTCTACTGCCTCTTTAGTTGTTGTTCCAATAATCGGATCACCACCGATTCCAATGGCTGTTGAAATTCCCAATCCGGCTTTAGCCACCTGGTCAGCGGCTTCGTAAGTAAGCGTGCCCGATTTTGAAACAATTCCAATCTTTCCTTTTTTGAAAATAAATCCGGGCATAATTCCAACTTTACATTCATCAGCCGTAATAACTCCGGGGCAATTGGGTCCGATCAATCTGGATTTTGAACCTAACAGGTAATTTTTAACTTTTACCATATCCTGCACAGGAATACCTTCAGTAATACAAACAATTAATGCAACCCCTGCGTCTGCGGCTTCCATGATGGCATCAGCAGCGAAAGCGGGAGGTACAAATATTATACTCACATCAGCTTCGGTTTCTTTTACTGCCTGTTCTACCGTATTAAAAACGGGTCTGTCAAGATGAGAGGTTCCTCCTTTATTTGGAGTAACGCCTCCAACCACTTTTGTTCCGTATTCTATCATCTGCGAAGCATGAAAAGTACCCTCGGTTCCGGTAAATCCCTGCACCAATATCTTTGAATCTTTATTGACTAAAACTGACATGGAATATATTTTAAAAGTTTCGCAAATATAAGAAAGTATGATTTAGGTTTTGAGATTTGCTAATTCATTAACTTGCACGCATGGAGCAATACCTTCAACTTCTACAAAAAATAATAGACACAGGCGTTGATAAAAATGACAGAACCGGAACAGGAACACGCAGTTTATTTGGGCACCAAATGCGTTTTGATCTTCAGGATGGGTTTCCACTGGTTACCACTAAAAAATTGCATTTAAAAAGTATCATTTATGAACTGTTATGGTTTTTAAAAGGAGATACGAATGTTGAATATTTACAAAAACATGGCGTGAAAATCTGGGATGAATGGGCAGATGAAAATGGAAATCTCGGCCCTGTTTACGGTAAGCAATGGCGCAGTTGGGAAGGAGCGAATGGAAAAACCGTCGACCAGGTTTCTGAATTAATACAGCAATTAAAAACCAATCAAGACAGCCGGAGACTAATCATCAGCGCATGGAATGTTACCGATTTGCCGGAGATGAGGTTAATGCCTTGCCATTGTTTATTTCAATTTTATACATCGCCGTCGGCGAAAGACGGGAGAAGAAAACTTTCATGTCAGTTATATCAAAGGAGCGCGGACGTTTTTTTGGGAGTACCCTTTAATATTGCTTCTTATGCATTGCTTACGATGATGATTGCTCAGGTTTGCGACATGGATTTGGGAGAGTTTGTTCATTCGTTTGGCGATGTGCATTTGTATAAAAATCATTTTGAACAAGCTGAACTTCAGCTCACAAGAAAACCCTTTCCACTTCCGCAGATGAAATTAAATCCTGAGGTAAAAAATATTTTTGATTTTAAGTTTGAAGATTTTGAGCTGGTAAATTATCAATCTTATTCTTCAATTAAAGCGCCGGTAGCAGTTTAAAAAGCTGCGTGACATTAAAATTTAATTATGATACTTTCACATATTGTAGCCGCCTCAGAAAACAATATTATCGGTTCAAATAATGACCTCCCCTGGAAATTGTCAACTGACTTTAAATATTTTAAAAATAAAACCTGGGGAATGCCGGTTATTATGGGCAGAAATTCTTTCGATGCAATGAGAAAAGCGTTGCCTGGAAGGATCAATATCGTTGTCACAAGAAAAACAGATTGGCATCCAAAAAATGTATTCATCGCACATGGAATTGATGAAGCGATTGCAAAAGCAAAAGAAAGTGATGCCAAAGAAATTTTTATAATTGGCGGTGGAGAAATTTTTAAACAAACAACCGGTATTGTTGACAGGATTTATATAACCCGCGTCCACACTACGGTCGAAGGTGATGCCTCTTATCCCGAAATTGATACTTCCAAATGGAAACTGGTGAAATCAGATTCGTTTCCTGCAGATGAAAAAAATAATTATCCATATACTTTTGAAGTCTGGGAAAGGAAAGGCCAAGTTTAAATTAAAAGAATGTATTCTGCTTTTCAGTTAGCTAAAAAATATTTCAACTACTATCGCTCAGCACAAAACGGCAAAGGACATGGTGTTCATTCCCCTTTTGTTTTTGATTTTATCATTCATGTTTTGAACGATAAAAAAAAGTATGATTGTTATCCCAAAATCGAACTACTTCGAAAAGAACTTCTGAATAATAGTACCACAATTGAGGTAGAAGATTTTGGTGCTGGTTCTGCGGTAATTCCTTTTAAAAACAGGGTGGTAAAAGATATTGCTGCTTCTTCTTTAAAGAAGAAAAAATATGCGCAATTACTTTTCAGGATTACGAAATATTACCAGTCTAAAACAATTGTAGAATTGGGCACTTCATTTGGAATGACTACCTGTTATCTCGCTTCGGCGAATCCGCTTTCAAAAATTTTTACCTTAGAAGGATCCCGCAACATTGCAAAGATCGCGCTGGATAATTTCAAAAAAGCCGGTTTAAAAAATGTTGAATTGATAGAAGGCAATTTTGAAAACACACTTTCGTTACTTAATAACAAAATTGAAAATATTGATCTGTTGTTTGTCGATGGGAACCACCGGAAAAAGGCAACTTTGGAGTATTTTGATCTTTTTCTAAAAAAATCTACTGAACAATCTATTTTTATTTTCGATGATATTCACTGGAGCGGGGAAATGGAAGAAGCCTGGAAATTAATACAGCATGATGATTCAGTAACAATGACGATCGATCTTTTTTTTATTGGCCTGGTTTTTTTTAGTAGCAATTTTAAAGTAAAACAACATTTTTCCATAAGGTTTTAAATTTTCAATACCTTACAACCATATTTGCAGACTATGACAATTGGTGTTTTAAAAGAACCACAACCCGAAACCAGGGTTTCGCTTTTACCCGAGCATATAGTTATTTTAAAGAAATTAAACGCTGAAGTTTTAGTAGAAAAGGACGCAGGGGAAAAAGCTTTTGCGTCCGATGAGAAATATGTAGAAGTAGGCGGCAGAATCGTTTTAAGAGAAGATGTGTTGAAAAAATCGGATATCATTCTTTCGATTCATCTTCCCGCTCAATCGGAAATTGATTTTCTTCAATCAAAAATAATTTTAGGTTTTTATCAGCCATTATATCACCCCGAATCGCTTAAAGAATTCATAGAAAAGAAAGTAACTGTTTTCAGCATCGATATGCTGCCGCGTATCACGCGTGCTCAAAGCATGGATGTATTAAGCAGCCAGGCCAATATTGCGGGATACAAAGCGGTATTGCTGGCAGCTAATTTGTTCCCAAAATACTTTCCAATGTTTATGACTGCCGCCGGAAGCATTGCTCCGGCGAAAGTTTTAATATTGGGCGCGGGCGTAGCAGGTTTGCAGGCCATTGCTACTGCAAGAAGGCTGGGTGCTGTGGTGGAAGTTTTCGATACACGCCCCGCGGTTAAAGAAGAAGTGATGAGCCTTGGTGGAAAATTTATAGAAGTGGAAGGCGCTGCCGATGCCAGCAAAGCCGGTGGTTACGCGGTAGAACAATCACCAGAATTTTTGCAAAAACAGAAAGATAAAATTGCGATGAGCGTGGCAAAATCGGATATCATCATTACAACTGCGCAAATCTTTGGTAAGAAAGCGCCGCTTTTGATTACTGGAGAAATGATAGACAAAATGAAACACGGTTCAGTAATAATTGATCTTGCTGCCTCTACCGGCGGAAATACCGGTGTTACGAAAAATGATGAAACAATAATCTTCAATGGTGTCACAGTGGTGGGTAATTCTAACTTGCCTGCAATGATGCCTTATGATGCAAGCAAAATGTACGGAAAAAACGTTTGTAATTTTTTACAATTAATAATTGATAAAGAAGGAAAACTGAATTTGAATATGGAAGACGAATTGGTGAAGGGAACGTTGATTAGTTGATGTGCTAATGTG
>JBDTGD010000291.1:0-4709 GCA_039937595.1 Ginsengibacter sp.
TATAAACTGCTGGCCGGCCCTTTTATTATTTCAATTGAATTAAAATTATAAAAGCTCAGTTGGTTT
Source organism: Ginsengibacter sp. (assembly GCA_039937595.1). Taxonomy (GTDB): domain Bacteria; phylum Bacteroidota; class Bacteroidia; order Chitinophagales; family Chitinophagaceae; genus Ginsengibacter. Next base: position 67 of record JBDTGD010000291.1, read on the forward strand.
AGATATGTATTGCCACTTGGATCAGTAAGAGGGATATCATCCAGGTAAATCTTTACATCGCGCACACCAAATGGGGAGCGTAATGAGCTACCCCGGATATTAAGCCGGTAGCTGCCCGGAGAACGTTCTTCCATGCTTACACCAGGAGTAATATTTAATGCGGGCAATATGCTCATATTGCCAAAGCGGTTTAGTTGGGCCTGACCTATAACACTTACCGGGGCGGCGACATCAATCAGGCTGCGATTTTGTTCATACGCTGTTACGATTATGTTTTCCAATGTTTGGGCCGAATCTTTATCAGATGTTGTTTGGGCCGAAACCGAATTACAAAAAAAAATGGTTATTATTAAAAATTTCTTCATGGAGTTATATGTTTTCTAAAACACAAATTTAATCACAAATATTTCTATCTTCCCTAAATGAAACTTACGAAGCAACTTTCGTTATTTGATTTTAGCATTATCATGGTAAGTCTTGTAATTGGCATGGGGATTTTCCGTACCCCGGCAAACGTGGCTAAAGCAGTGAGCAGCCCGGCTGTATTCTATGCAGTCTGGATAGCTGGAGGCCTTATTGCCTTGTGCGGTGCACTCACATTTGCTGAGATAGGTAGCAGGATGCCGGTAACCGGCGGCTATTACAAAATATTTGCTTACGCTTATCACCCATCAATTGCGTTTGCTATTAACTGTGTCGTACTTGTTTCTAATGCCGCATCACTTGCAGCTGTAGCATTAGTGGGCGGCGAATATATCACGGGAGTTTTGATTCCTCAATCTCAAAATGCTAACTGGCTGCTAAGTCCTGCAAATGCTCATTATATTCAAACCATTCAAATCGCTATTGCTATTTCTGCCATCATTATCTTTTATGGTGTCAATTTATTGGGCTTAAAAATGAGTGCCCGGGCGCAAAATGTATTAACCATTATCAAGATCCTGATGGTGATTGCATTAATAAGCCCGCTCTTTTTTGCAGTCTCATCAACGCATCATATAACAGCTATTGCTTCTCATACGTCCCCTGCATTAACCGAATATTTAAAATCTTTCGGCGTTGGCCTGGTGGCTGTAAGTTTTACCTATGGCGGCTATCAGCAAACTATTAATTTTGGCGAAGAAGTTGTCAATCCAAAGAAAACAATTCCGCGTGGCATCTTTTCAGGCATCATTATCATCATTGTTCTATACTTTCTTATTAATTACGCTTATGTGAATGTGATCGGTTTTGAAGAATTAAAATCAGCAAAAAATATTGCAGCAATAATGGCATCAAAACTATTTGGAGTCAATGCCGAAAGGATACTTTCCATATTGCTTTTTTTGAGTGTGCTTGCGTATGTAAATATTTTGCTGATGAGTAATCCAAGAGTAATGGCCGCAATGAGCGATGATAAAATTCTACCTCCTTCCTTCAAAAAAAGAAATCCAAAAACTGAAGCGCTTACCACTTCATTAAGTGTATTTTCAATACTTTGTGTCTTCATTATTTTTTGGGCGAAAGAGTTTGATACTATTTTGAGCTTCACTATTTTTTTAGATTGTTTCGGGATGGCTTTTTCAGTAGCAAGCATTTTTATTATACGCAAAAAAACTTCTTATCTCAACGACAGCGGTATTTACATGATGAAATGGTATCCGTTTATACCTTTGATTTTTATTGCCGCCTATTCATTTGTCGGTATAAGCTTATTGATAAACGATACTAAAATTTGTTTAATCGGGCTTGGAGTTTTAGCGACGTTTATGACTTTGTACTTTGTTACAGAAGCGCTGAAGAAGAGAAAGAAGATTTTATAAAAAGGAGGTTTTATATAATGCAGTAAACAAATAAAGAATACCGATTTTAATTCTCCATATAAAGAATCTGAAGAAAAATTGTAATTGAAAAAATAAACACATGGACCCAAAAACAATTTCTTACATTTTAAATGAACTGGGCGAAGAGCGGGAAAACTATTTTAACGCAGTTTCCCCGCCCATATTTCAAACGAGCAATTTCTCGTTTAACAGCGTGGACGCCCTTAGAAAAGCCTTTGAAGACGAATCCGCTTCGTTTCTTTACAGCCGTGCTACCAATCCTACATTAAAAATTTTGTCGCAGAAATTGGCCGCGCTTGATGGCGCAGAGGATTGCCTCGTGTTGAATAGTGGTGCCGGGGCAATTTTTGCCTCAGTGCTTGCCAATGTAAAGAGCGGAGATCATATCGTTTCTGTAGATAAGCCTTATAGCTGGGCGCAAAAAATGTTTGACATTGTTTTACCTCGTTTTGGCGTCACTACTACTTATGTGGATGGCAGAGAAGTTGAAGATTTTGAAAAAGCCATTCAACAAAATACCGCGATAATTTATTTGGAAACGCCCAACAGTTGGAGTTTTTATTTGCAGGATTTGGAAGCAGTTGCCAAACTCGCGAGATCAAAAAATATTGTCACAATATGCGATAACAGTTATTGCACGCCTTTGTACCAGAGGCCAATCGAATTAGGCATCGACCTGGTGCTGCAAAGCGCTACTAAATATATAAACGGGCACAGCGATGTAGTAGCCGGCGTATTATGCGGCAAAAAGGAAATGATTCAAAAAATATTTAACAGTGAATATATGAATATGGGAATCGGAACTACGCCTTTCAATGCGTGGCTTATTATTCGTGGCTTAAGGACATTGTCAGCGCGTTTGGAAAAAATTTCTGCAACCACCCTAAAAGTAATTACGTATTTGAAAAGCAAAGAAAAGGTGGAAGAGATCAGTTTTCCTTTTGATGAACAATTCCCGCAATACCAATTGGCAAAAAAACAAATGAGTGGTTCAGGGGGATTATTTTCATTTATTTTAAAAGCAAATACCATTAAAGAAATTGATCGCTTTTGCGAAAGTCTTCGGCATATTTTAATGGCTGTAAGTTGGGGTGGCCATGAATCATTAATAATTCCAGGGTGTGCTTCTATCAAAGCCGAAGAATTTGAACCTGGAAATAAAATTCACCGCAGATTGCGAATGTATGTAGGCCTGGAAGAAGCTGAGTACATTATCGAAGATTTGGAAAGAGGATTTACCAGTATGGAATAATTTTGCTTATACGCCGCAAAATAATTATTATGCTGGCCTCCGGATAGAAATTATTTGAGCTAAAGCTCAAACGTTTTTTGCCACGCCTGCCTGGCTGAAGGCATTCAGATAGGAATTACACGAATTTCCACGAATTAAAATTTGTTACACAAATTCTATCCGGATCAAAGTATAATTACAGGGTGGCAATTTCATGGTGCTTTACCCCCTTTCGCAGAATCCAATAGTAATACCGGGAGCAAAATAAGATTGGTAAGTGTAGCTGTAAACAAGGTAATGGAGGTAAGCCAACCCAAAGATTGCGTACCTCCAAAACCACTGAAACAAAATATAATAAATCCAGCTATTAATACTAATGACGTATAAATAATGCTTAGCCCCGTATGCTTGATAGTTTCTGAAACAGTTTTTTTAATTTCATAATTATTGGCAGGAAGTTCCTGTTTGTAATTCACCAAAAAACGAATAGTAACATCTATTGCAATGCCTAACGCAAGGCTGAAGATAAGTACAGTAGAAGGTTTTAGTCTTACACCGGCCCAGCCCATGATACCTGCGGTAATCATTAAAGGAATCACATTCGGAATTAATGAACAAATCAGAATACGAAAGGACTTGAACAAATACAACATACAAAGAGCGATAAATAAAAATGCCCATAGCAAACTTTCTGTCAAGCCATGAATGATAAAACCCGAACCTTCAAGAAAAGTAATAGAAGCACCGGTAAAAGTGACTTTATATTTTGAAGAATCAAAAAGATGATTGGTTTCTTGTTTTAGACTGTCAAGAATAATTGGAAGTCTCACTGTGCCCACATCCGCCATATCTACACTCATACGCGTACTCTCGCGGGAAGTATCTATAAAGCTGGCAAGCATTTTTGCAAGATTATTTTTTTCATCGCTACCCTGCTGTGGATGAAGATAATCGCCTATGAAAGCCATATCAAAAGAATTAGGCAGTCTGTAATTGGATGAATCTCCCTGGTAAAAACCTTGCTTTACAAACTTAATTCCCTGGACTATAGAGAGAGGACGGCTCATTTCATCTTTCGTTTTTATGTAGGCAGAAAGCGAATCCATTTTTGCCAATACCGGTAATACCCTGGCTCCAACAAGCCCAAATCTTTTTTTGGTATCAATCACTATTTCCAGCGGCATGACACCCTTGAAATTTTTTTCAAAAAATTTCAGATCGGTATATATTTTGTCAGTCTTAGGCAAATCATCTACTATAAATCCTTCTGTTTTTAATCGAAACATTCCCAGCACAGAAAATAATATAATCACTAACGTTATTGCATAAACGATTCTTTTATGGTTAAACACCCAGCGTTCAATGTTTAATAACAGGCCGGTAATGAATTTTACATCAAGATATCTTAATTGTTTTTCCCCCGGTACAGCCATATAACTCAATACACCTGGTAAAAGAATAAAAGAGATGAAAAAAATCAACATGATACTTATTCCTGCTACCTGGCCAAACTCTTTTAAAATAGGACTTTTTGTCAATGCAAAAACTGCCAGGCCTATTGCAGCCGTTAGGTTACAAAACAAAGTAAC
>JBDTGD010000292.1:0-7242 GCA_039937595.1 Ginsengibacter sp.
GCTGATAATACCAAAGTCTATATCCAATTAATTTCCTCCAAACTCCGAGATTATTTCCTGTGGTGTTTTTCGGCTTATTCCAAAACAGAATTTTTGGCCGGGATAATATTTTTCTCTTAACTCAAAATTTTCAAATGCCGGGCCACCCGGGATATTAATATAATCATTCTTGTCTTTGCTTCCACCGCTCCAGTATTTAGTTCGTCCATTTACCCGCACATGAAGTGTCGAATCATCTTCTGAATTTTCTTTCCGCCAATATTGCGTTACTTTAAAAAAGGGACGATAGTGCCAGTTGGAATGATTAAAATATTTTTCTGTTTGAGGCCAGGAGGAAAGACTATCATAGGTTTCATCGGAAGTAGCCAACACAAAAAAATCACCGTTTCTGTCCTTCAACATTTGGTTAGCCGGGTAACCTTCTTTTTCCACGAAATCAATACCATTAAATCCTTTGTATAACTCGCGTGAATCAATTACTTTATTCTTTAAATACAGTAGCCGCAACCTGGAATAATTTCCCATTGTGGCAGTCAATGCGCATCGTTCCATTGGAGCGCTGTTTTTATGATTGAATATTTCAATACCTATTTCCTCCGGGCGGTCATTTCTGATAGATATTTTAAAGTATGGATAAGCCCCGTTTAAAAACTGCTCCATATATACATACACAGAAAGCTGTTCTATCTCGGGATGTTCTATCTCGGGATGGGTGATTATTCCTGGAGTAATAGCAGAAGGATAGTATTTGCTGTAACTTGCTTTATCGCCTGCCCACATTAGCTTTCCCCATTGCTCATCAACTTTGGAGGGAGAAATTTCGCTGAATTCCATGTTTCCATTCACAACCGGTTCAATAGCAATAAAATTAACCAGGTAGATATTTCCCTGGAATTCATAACCAACACGAATAAGTCCTCTCGGGCCTCCTCCGAGTTTTTCAGCTCCGGTTTCTAAATTGTACGGCCAAAGGCTAAAAACTATCCCGCTTTTAATGCCCCAAATTGAAGGAGATTTATCATTCGTCGGCCTTATCCATTCAATATTTGAAGAAAGATTTTGTGCTTTTGGATATTCATAAAAAAACAGAGCGAGTAAACTCAATATTATTGTTCCCCAATTCCTTTTGAGCACAAAAAGACTTTGCATTTTTATGAGTTTACTGGTTAAAAAATTATTGTTTTATCAACCGCATCACTTGCCCTCCTCCATCTGCTAAATTTACTGTAATTACATCCGAACTATTTACGGTTATCACTTGTTTTGTCAAATGGTTTGGACTTTCATCAACATCAGGAGCATCAGAATACAATTCAGCAGAATAATTTCCTTCTGATAAAAAGGTCAATGGTATATGAATTGTTCTCGCTTCTTTATTATTTATAGTCCCCACATACCAATCACTTCCTTTGCGGCGAGCAATGGTAACATATTTATCGACCTCAGCATCTGGTACCTTTATTTCATCCCAAACGGTTGGTACTTGTTTTATAAATTCGAAACCAGGTTGCCCTTCATAAGCAGCAGGATAATCAGCCACCATAGACAAGTAACTTTCCAGCACTACATACATAGCCATCATGTGGCAGCGGGTACCAACCACCAACGGACGTGTATATTGAATTTTATATTTTGATTCTGGAACAGCCCTAAAGCCGCCAAGATGATAATCAGTTGCACCCGCCAACCCCCTTGTAAATGGAATAGTGATATCATCATCCGGCGTGATAACATTTCCCCACTTGTCATTTTCATAATTCAATGTTCCTTCCCGTGTAAATTCATTCGGATAAGTACGGCTGAGCCCCGTAGGTTTGTAAGCCCCATGAAACTGGATAAATAGTTTGTGCTCAGCTGCTTTTTTTAGAATCTCGACCTGTATATTCACCATTGCCTGGTCATCACGATTTAGAAAATCAACCATCATTCCCTTGACACCCCATTTTTCAAATTGTGTAAAGGCTTTATCCAGGTTTGGATATATGGCTTTCCAATTTACCCATACATGAATGCCAACTCCTTTTTGTTTTGCATAGTCGCAAACTTGTTGCATATTCAATGTAGGGACTGTTTCGGTGACATCAGTATTTGGACCTAATTCACCATACCACTTCGCATCGCTTTTATACCATGCAAAGCCACCATAACCGATTACTGAACTATATTCTATATGATTACGGGCGCAAAAATCTATATAATATTTACATGTTTCAAAGTTGATTCCGGGGGCAAAAGTAGTGTCCGGCGTAACATCGCCATTCCACCAGTGAAAAGTGGTTTTTCCAGGTTTAATCCAGGACACGTCTTTGATTTTACAAGGCTCATTTAAACTGGTCAATATATTTGATTCAATAAGCGCTCCGACTCTGTCGCTGATAAGCATTACACGCCAGGGAGAACTGTGCGGAAGTTCAGCCTTTACTTTTATTTGCTCTTGTCCGGGTAATGGTGATAATTTACTCACTATAAAGCCATCGTGCTTCATTAAATACATTCCGGCATAATCTACCAGTTCAGCTTCTGTAATCGCCATGTATATTTTGCCGGGAAATTCAAATAATACAGGCATATCCATCAACGTATCGGACTTTACCTGGCTGAGCGGCATCAGTTCGTGCCGGGTTTCGTGGGCAGTATTATAATTTTCCAGAAAGCCGGCAAGTACTATAGGATCACCCGCAAAATGAAAGGTTGTATTTTCTGCTGTTAGGGCATAAGAAGACCAGTTTTTTTGCCGGGGAACATCATAGCGGAATGCCAGTCCATCATTAAAAACCCTGACAATCAAATTAATGAAACGCCTACTGCCACTAAGTTCTTGTAAAGGAATAGTAACTTCCTTATAATAATCGTGTACCTTTTTTGTTTTACCTACGACTAAACTGTAATCATCTTCCCCATTTCGGAAGATCGGTTTATTAATTTTCAAGCCTTCACCAAAATCACCACCTTTTTCAAAAGAAAGACTTAATGAGGATGGCTCAATAATAGTTTTCCCTTTGAAAATGACACAATAAACAGGAAGGCTTTTTGTCCCCTTAAACCTAAAGACAATATTGCCATCCGGAGATTTTAATTCAATCTTTTTTTGTGCAAACGTGGCCAGAGACATGATTAGCAGGAAACACACATAAAGAGTTTGCAAAATCCTTTTTATAATCATAATTTCTTTGGTTGTAATAGTTATTTTTCTCTTGATGCCAATTTGAGTTGACCTTTTTTTACAAACAAATTTATTATTACTGTGGTCCATTCATCAATTCAATAAATCCTCCCAGTTTTTTGTATCTCTCATACCTTTTAGCATATCTCTTTACTTTTTCAGCATCAGGATAATATTCAATATCAAAACCTTGCCCCATTGCATCCATTGCATCTTCAACTTTTTCATAAATTCCGGCTGCAGTTGCTGCAAACATGGCCGCGCCCAAAGCGCTAGTTTGTTCTGAAGCGTTTATTTTAATAGGCATGTTTAGAACATCCGCAAGCATCTGCATAACAAACGGTGACTTCCTGGCAATTCCTCCAATACCTATTATTCCTTTTACCGGCACGCCTTGTTCAATAAACCGTTCTACAATTGCTTTGCTTCCAAAACAGGTTGATTCTACAAGCGAACGAAAAATTTTTGGAGCATCGGTTCCAAGAGTTAAACCGGTCACACTCCCTTTCAGTAATGCATTGGCATCGGGGGTCCGTCTTCCATTCATCCAATCAATACTTAGTTCACTGTCCTCATTTAACGGTAATTGCGAAGCGTAACTGCTTAATTCGGGAATAATTTTCTCTATAATGTCATCAAATAAACCATTACCATTTGACAATTTATCTATAACATGCTTTAAAGGCCAAGCAAGTAAGTTTTTAAACCACGCATAGATATCTCCGAATGCTGACTGGCCCGCTTCCATCCCTATCATACCGGGTATCACGGAACCATTTACCAATCCACAAATGCCAGGCACAAATTTGCCTTTCATTTCATCCATCGGAGCCACCAATATATCGCAGGTTGACGTGCCCATTACTTTACTTAGATAATAGGGTGCTACCTGGCCGCCGACTGCTCCCATGTGTGCATCCATAGCGCCAATGCCTACAATTACTTTTTCACTTAACCCTAACTTTTTGGCCCATTCCGTGCATAATTTACCAGCGGGGTTATCTGAAGTAAATGTTTTTGTATAAAGTCGGGAACTAACATCAGAAAGCAGCGGGTCTAAAGTAGAAAAGAAATGATCGGGTGGAAGACCATTCCATTCCTCTGACCAAAGTCCCTTGTGACCTGCGGTGCATACATTTCTTTTCATTTCAGCAACATGTCTGCCACCGGTTAAAAGAAATGGCATCCAGTCACAATGCTCTACCCAAGAATAACACGCATTTCTTACCGCCTCATTTTTTCTGAATATATGGAGCATTTTGCTCCAAAACCACTCCGATGAATAAATACCTCCTACGTATTTTAGATAATCTGAATCAAATTTTTTCGCATGAGCATTTATTTCTATCATTTCCTTTACTGAAGAATGGTCTTTCCATAGAACAAACATGGCGTCCGGATCCAGCTGAAAGGCTGGTAGCAAGGCCAGAGGAGTTCCTGATTCATCCACGGCTACCGGCGTAGATCCGGTAGTATCAATGGATATTGCTTTTATATTTTCTCTAACTGTTTTGTCCGCTTCTTTAAGAGAATGATTAATTACATATTCCAGTCCTTCAATATGATCTAATGGATGTTGACGAAACTCATTGATAGAAGCATTGCAATACAAACCGTCTTTCCATCTGGGGTATTGAAATTGTGAAGAAGATATCTCTTGTCCATTTGCAGCGTCAACTATGATGCAACGGACAGAGTCGGTGCCAAAATCAATTCCTATTACATATTTGTTATTCATTTTACCGCTGTATTTTTTAACCTTATAGCACTATTACCCGTTACATTGTAATCATTATCAGGCCTTATTTTATATCCCTCTAATGCATAATATAATATGAATGCGAATAAAGGAATAGGTACAAGAAAACCTAAGGACATACCATAAACGTCTGCAACGGCTCCCATAAGTGGCGGAAAAACGGCGCCTCCGGCAACTGCCATCACCAAAAAAGATGCACCTTCCTTTGTAAGACTACCCAACGATTTAATTGCTAATGCAAATATGGTAGGAAACATAATGGACATCAAAAAGAACACTCCATAAAGAGCAACCAGCGAGACCCACCCGAATTCAAGAGCAACAACAGGTAATAACAAGCAAACTAATAACGAATACAAAGCAAGCATCCTGGTAGGTCTAAAATATTTCATCAAAGCACTGCCCGAAATCCTTCCAATCATAAAAAGCAAAAAGCCAAATGACAAAAAGTAAGGCGCATCCTTAACCTCAAAGTGTGGGTGCATGTCGTGGTCAGTAACAAAATTTATCAGAAAGCTAAAAACACCGGTTTGTGCTGCTACGTAGCAGGCCTGGGCTGCAAAACCTAATTTAAAATGTTTGTTTTGCCATAAAGGTTTCTTCGTTATATACCTCGGGTCTGTTACATCTGTAATTTCGTTACCCGGCTCTGAGGCCACTACCACACCGCCATGAGCCACATTCTCATCGTCTTCCGTTATTTCCGGTAGCTTTATTCGCGTAAATACCAATGCAACTAACAGGACAACTAGACCTATGATGGCAAATGGCAATACGATTGATATCATTTTCTGACCCTCAACATGGCTCTCATTCCCATATATATATAGGGCTATTAAGGGACCAATAACCCATGCAAGCCCATTAAAAGATTGAGAAAAATTGATTCTGCGTTCCGCAGTTTCAGGAGGCCCTAACTTGGTAGTATAAGGATTAGCAGCAGTTTCGAGCGTTGCAAGCCCCGCCCCAATAATGAGAAGACAAACCAAAAACAAAATAAACGACTGTAATGGTGCTGTGCCTGCAGCTATCAAGGCTCCTGACGCAAATAGTATTAAACCCAATATGATACCCTTCTTATACCCGTGTTTTTTCATAAATAAGCCGGCGGGTATAGCCATTCCAAAATAGGCTCCATAGAGAGAGAATTGAATAAAACTGGATTGCCATTTTTCTAAGTGCAGCATCACCTGGAAATTCTTATCCAATGTATCCAACATGCCGTGTGCTATTCCCCAGAGAAAGAATAAGGTCGTAATGGCAACAAACGGCCTAAAATAATTGACACCGTTTTTTACAAAAAGAGACGTTTTTGGTTTTTTCATTTTAGTTTTCAATTTTTATTTATAAAGAGCTCCATAAGTAGCACATGAACGATAGTCTGCGCCTTCCACGTCTGAGCCAAAAGCATTCCATGCTGATGGACGAAATATTTTTTCTTCTTCTATATTATGCATGCAAACCGGGATTCTTAGCATGGAAGCAAGGCTTATCAAATCATGGCCAATATGCCCGTAACTAATAGCGCCATGATTGGCTCCCCAATGCGCCATGACACTGTAAACATCCGTAAAAGCTCCTTTGCCTGTGAGCCGTGGCACAAACCATGTAGTAGGCCAGCTTTTATCGGTTCTTTCATCCAAAATTTTATGCACATTTTCCGGCAGATCAATGGTCTCTCCTTCTGCTATTTGCAATACCGGTCCAATGCCTTTTACCAGATTTAAACGACACATGGTTACAGGCATTCCTCCCTTGGTAACAAACTTAGAAGAATATCCGCCGCCACGGAAATATCCATTATTGGCAGGATACCAGGTAGTTGCTTCCAAACATTTTTTCGCTTCGTCATCTCCTATTTCCCAAAATGGTTTTATTATTGGTTTACCATCTTTTTGTTGCCGCCCGCTTCCATCCAGCGTAGCTGAGCCGGAGTTTATCAAATGAATAAACCCATTGGAAGCATTTCCATCAGGTTTCCATCTGGCAACTCTTTCAACTGCATCGGGACTCCAATAGGTGCGCACATCTGCAAATATTTGTGGCGTATTGGTGAGCAGGTAATTAAAGAGCATGGATACTCCATTCAACGAATCGTTTTCTGTCGCTACTATGTAAGGCGAACGGATGCCGTTCCAGTCAAAAGAAGAGTTTAAGATGGCTTCTGAAAAATCTCCGTTTGGCATAAAATCCGTCCATTGTCTTTGTCCCTGGAAACCCGCTGCTAATGCATTATGTCCATGTGATTCTTCTCCAAATCCTTTTTCATTCAAGTGAGCATTTCCCGTCATCAGGTCACGCATAATAAGGGTCATTTTTA
>JBDTGD010000293.1:0-4908 GCA_039937595.1 Ginsengibacter sp.
TCTTCTGAATCCTTAACACATGCAATGATCTATAAAAACCAGCCCGCTATCAATGCTGTTTTTCATGTACATCATTTTGCCTTATGGAAAAAGTTATTAAATAAAGTTCCTACCACTCATATTGATGTTGCTTATGGCACTCCGGCAATGGCAAACGAAATAGTAAGGCTGTTCAAAGAAACGGATCTTGCATCGGAAAAAATATTTGTGATGGCGGGTCATGAAGAAGGAATTGTTTCTTTTGGTAAAGATGTAAATGAAGCGGGCAACATATTGTTGGCTGCGTTAGATACTCTGTAGGGACAGGTCGCGACCGGTCCGGAAAAATGATGATAATAACAGGACAGGTCGCGACCTGTCCCTACAGGTGTAGTAAAAATTTAAATATATTTCAATAACAATGACATTACTTGATACACTACAATCAGAAGTTGACAAGATCCTGGGAATAGACTGGCAGCTCAGAGAAGCAAACGTAATACCGGAATCCGAAGGAATAGCGCTCGCAAATGGAGCTTTTAAAATTGAAGCAACATTTCTTTACGCGGATTTGGCAGATGTAATGGCGCTGGCCGAAAAGTGTTCGTGGGAAACTACTGCAAAAATAATCCGGGCTTATTTGGATATATCTGTCCGGCTGATACTGGCCCATGGAGGAGCAGTCAGAAGCGCCGGGGGCCACAGCGTCATGGGAATTTTCCGAGGCGAAACACCCAACACATCCGCGGTAAATTGTGCTAGAAAAATTGATTGGATGGTGGAGAAGGTGCTAAACCCCAAAGCATACATGGCATTTCCGTCTATGCGAAATAATAGACTTTCGATCAGGCACTGTATAGGAATTGACACAAGCGATGCATGGGCTGTCCGCTCGGGAGTCGGCAATAATAACGATTTGATCTGGATAGGCAGGGCGCCTGAATTTGCGGCTCAACTTTCCGGCATCGGAAAATATCCCTATTCGGTCTATACATCCAGAGATTGTTTTGCAAGGCTGGCAGACATTGCAAGGAAAACAGGAGAAGCAAATATTTGGTTTGAAAAAAGAATAAAATTTGGTGACGAGACACATACAGTTTACAGAACAAACGGTATGTTGAGGCCTTAGAACAAGTTCACGTTTTACAAGGTTTAAGAATGCTTCGTGAGGACACGAATGAAGGAGAGGACACCAGGCGGAGGCATAATAAGTTTAAAAATAAAAATCGGAATCAGCTTTATTTGAACAATAATTGGCAGTTAAAAAAAATACCACCAGCTATTAAACTGATGGCAATAATTATTTGTTCGGCGATTACATCTTGTCGCCTTCTTTCATCCAGGTCACGTCACCCTTCATATCCATCACTTCGCCGTTTTTCATCTGCGTGATTTTTCCGTCTTTTGCTTTTATGCTACCGTCAGTCATCACTGTGGCGCCGTTCTTTAATTTGATATCTTTCGTCATCGCCGTGGTTTCGCCATTTTTACAAACCATCATTTTGTTGTCTTTCATCATGACAGAATTTTTCTTCATCATGTCTTTTGATTCTGTCTTCATTTTGGGCTGAGTGGTTGTGGCATCCGTTTGTGCAAAGGCGCCATAGCTAAGGGAAGTTGCAAGAAATAATACTAAGATCTTTTTCATAATTTTTCTTTTTGATTTACGCAATCGGGATTTTGTAAACCGGTTAATAATAGTTTTATAACCTTATAGATGCAAACAGGATACCAAGAGTTGATGAAACAGGTCTTTGTGATTAACATTAACGTTGGCACCTCTAACTTTAACAGCAGGTAGGGTAGGATTAGCACGTCCCGGGTAGTCATTGTACCAGGGAGGAAAGCTTCTGTAAACATAGTCCCCAACTCTTATTCACAGTATCTGATTGTGATAACACTTGTGTCCTTACGGTAGCTGTTCGGTTAGGCAGGTACCGACCTACAGCCTTGGGGAGAATTTCAGCATATTGCCGCTTTGCCATGAGCGTTAGGACAGATGTCCTCCTGAACTTGGCGAAGGAACCGCGTCGCGATTTGCATCCACTATATAATAAAAAGATTGCGGCATCGCCATGAGCATTGATCTAAACAAAGAAATTTAAGAGGGCTCCTCGCAATGAGGTTATGGAGGCATCGGAATGACGGAAAGGATGGACCTCGAAATCACCCTCTGACGTAGGTCTCCCGACCTGTCAATGTTCGTCACTAAAAAGAAAATTCGTGAAGAAAAGGAATTGAGGAGGATAATAAGCTTTAAAATCAAAATAGGGATCAGCTTTATTTGTTGGGTTACTGCATTTGAAGCTTAATGCTAAAGATCAGATATTAGCCCATCTGCGCACAGCTCTGCCGCCCTGCCAACATACGTTACTAAAGAAAATTTGTGAGATACGGATTCAACTAACCCAGGTGTTCCTTTAAACACTTAATAGTGTCGATTTCAATTAATCCGGATTAGCCTGCCAAACAGCCAAAGAGCTATTGCGCGTTCCATCTTAATAATTTGTTTCAATTTCTTAAAATTTTTCCGCCCGGATCTTTGCTCTAATGGTCTGATTTGAAAAATGACCTTCATTGATATTACGCAACTTGCCCTTCACATTGCCTGGAAAATGGTTGTTTAATCGTTTGCGATACCATTCCATCAATTCGTCTATAGTGGCATTAATCACAGACATTGCCTTTGGAATTTCAGAGTTTCTGAGGGATATTGTTTTATCCAATATCATTGAAATTTCATCAACGTTTAAAAGAGAAACTCCTTCTATATTTTGCAAAGCAGGATCCACATTTTTGGGGACAGAAAGATCAAGTATCAAATGTGATTTCCGAAAGGTAAAAAGTGAGGGGAAAACAGTGTAGGTCTCCGAAGCGGTACTTACAATAATTACATCTGCATCATTCACTGCCGAAGCCACACTATCATAAGGAACAAATTGTCCGCCACATTCTTCTGCCAGCTCAAGCGCTTTTCCGTCTGTACGATTGCTAAAGAGAAGTGAGGAATCGGGTAAATAATCTTTTAGATTTTTCCCAATATTATGACCAAATTTCCCTGCGCCCACAAGCAGGATCTTTTTATTATTGAGTTCCGCAATTTTCTCTTTAATTATTTTGATGACAGCATAAGCAACTGATAAGGTTCCCGAACTTAATTTGGTGGTCGTCTTTATTTCTTTTGAGGCCTGAACCGCGAAATTGATCACACGATCCATAAAATAATTAATACAACCATTTTTCCTTGCCTCTTTTACGGCATGTTTTAACTGCGATAGAATTTCATAATCACCAATTATTTGAGAATCTAATCCGGCAGCAACTTTAAATAAATGTTTAACTGCATCAGTTTCGTAATACTGGTAACCCTGTTCTATAAAATCTTTCATGTTGCCATGAGTGTGGATGCAAAGCATTTCTATAAGTTTTTGCGGATGATCGCAAATTCCATATATCTCTGTCCGGTTGCAGGTAGAAAGCACCATGCACCCCGGAAAATTTTCGGAAACTGCTGCTTGTAATAATAAAGCAGACTGCTCTGGTAAAAGAGAAAACTTGCTGCGAATACTAATATCACTTTTGCGATAGTTGATACCTGCTACACAGAAATTATTCAGGAAATTTGGGTCAGTTTCTAATTTAATCATGAGGTCTTATAAATATATTTTTATAAAAATGTTACAGGGGCATTATAAAGTCATAAACTATTTTCGCCGTGGGCGGTGTCCCCACCGCCCACAATTTGATAGGCTATGCGACATTTTGAAATGGATTGGGATCATTATAAAGTCATAAACTATTTTACTATCGATTGTTTTGTCTTTGGTTATGAATTTTCGTCATAACATTTTGTATCATACGGTCGCAATACACCAGGTTGAATTCGTAAATCTCTTCGGGCGAATACATTTTTTCTATATGAGTGCGAAGCATTAATTTGGCCCGATTCAATCTTACCTTAACATTGCTCTCAAGAATATCTAACACTGCGGCTGTCTCTGAAACACTAAAGCCGCCAAGCTCACGCAGGGTAAAAACAATCCTGTAATTGGGTGGTATATTTTGCAGGGCATTTTCTATTACATATTTGAGTTCTTTATTCATCAAATTTTTTTCGTTGTTGTCCTCCTGTTGAAACATTGGATTTGAATTATTTAATTCATATTCCTCGACGGCAACTTCATTTTTGAAACTAAATTTTCGTCGCTTTTGGTAACAATGATTAAACATTATTCTTGTAAGCCATGTCTTATAGGAAGAACGGTTTTCAAATTTCGCCAGGTTGAAGTAGGCGCTGACATTGGTTTCCTGCATAAGGTCTTCGGTATCCTGGTGGTTGTAATTGTAAGTTCGCCCGATTTTATAAAGCAGCGAATTATAACGCCTGATCAGCTCTTGAAACAGTTGCGGCTCCGTTTGCAGAATTCTGTGAATGATCTCAGCATCAGAATATTCCTGAAGTGATTGTTTATCGATAATTTTCATTAATGTTTATTGTTAGGTGCAACCCTGGCATAATAGCCTGGTTGAGTTTAAATTGATATAGTTATCCGGCAATAAAATCCGCGCTCATAAAAGGTTTCACAAAACACTTCCATAATTGAAAGCTTCACTGCATTCAGTCATTTGTATTTTTAAATTTATTTTTTGCTCTGGATCTGATTCCGAAATATATAAGCCTGCTATATTTCTGCCCGGCTATTTGTGCTGTCTCAATATTTTAGAAGAGATTCCCTGGGTTACTATAATAATCCTTCTATGAAGTAGAGTGGACAGATGTTTCAAAGGTTACAGAATAGTAAAAGTGTTTTTATATTTCAGTTAATGTAGGGATGCCATTCGAAAATTAATAACGTTCTCTGGTCTGACTAACGACATCAATAGATTTGCATCTTTGTTTTTATTTCATAGATTGGCATTATTGAATCA